>CAXTRP010000483.1:0-2515 GCA_964246615.1 uncultured Caulobacteraceae bacterium
CCGAGGCCATGGCGGTGGAGGGCGAGGCTCGCGCCCTGGCCCAGGACCTCGCCAAGGCCCGCGACGTGCTCTACCTCGGCCGCGGCTCAGCCTTCCCCCTGGCCATGGAAGGGGCGTTGAAGCTGAAGGAAATCAGCTACATCCACGCCGAAGGTTATGCGGCGGGCGAGCTCAAGCACGGCCCCATCGCGCTTGTCGATGAAGAGACGCCGGTGATCGTCATCGCCCCGAGCGACGCCCTGTTCGAGAAGACGGTGTCCAACATGCAGGAGGTGTCGGCCCGGGGCGGTCCCATCGTGCTGATCACCGACCCGCAGGGCGCAGCTCAAGCTCCGGCAGGCGCCAGGGTGCTGCTGGCCCCGGCCTGCGATCCACTGATCGCGCCGCTCGTCCTGGCGCCCGCCATCCAGCTGCTTGCCTATCATGTGGGCGTCTACAAGGGCGCAGACGTGGACCAGCCGCGCAACCTGGCCAAGTCTGTCACGGTTGAGTAGCAGCTCGGCCGTAAGTTAAGGGCTCACGCACGCCCTGCCGGCCCGACGGAGACCTGATGAAACGCGTCCGCAAAGCCGTCCTGCCCGTGGCGGGCTTGGGCACCCGCATGCTGCCCGCCGCCAAGACTGTGCCGAAGGAGATGCTGACGGTGGTCGACCGCCCGCTGATCCACCACGTGCTGGCCGAGGCCCGCGCGAGCGGGATCGAGCACTTCGTCCTGGTCACCGGCCGCGGCAAGGGCGCCATGGAGGACTACTTCGATCACCACGTGGAGCTGGAAGCCACGCTGACCACCAAGAAGAAGACCGCCATCCTGGACGAGCTGATGGCCGACCTGCCCACCGCCGGCGAGATCAGCTACGTGCGCCAGATGGAGCCCAAGGGGCTCGGCCACGCGGTCTGGTGCGCCCGCGACATCATCGGCGACGAGCCCTTCGCCGTGCTGCTGCCCGACATGATCATGGACGCGACCCCCACCGCCACCGCCCAGGCCATCGCCGCCCACGAGCAGACCGGCGGCGGCAACATCATCGTGGTGGAGCCTTGCCCGCCCGGCATGGCGCACCAGTACGGGATCGTGGCGCTGGAAGGCCGGTCCGGCCGGCAGAACAGGATGACCGGCATGGTGGAGAAACCGGCGCCGGGGACCGAGCCGTCCAACCTGTTCATCTCCGGCCGATACGTGCTCGACCCGGCCATCTTCGAGGTGCTGAAGACGGTGGAGCGCGGCGCCGGCGGCGAGTTCCAGCTCACCGACGCCATGGCCATCCTGATGCGCAGCCAAGCCTTCTACGCCCTGGAGTATGACGGGGCGACCTATGACTGCGGCGACAAGATCGGCTGGCTCCGCGCCAACGTGGCCCTGGCGCTGAAGCGCCCGGATCTCGGCGAAGCCGCGCGGGCGGCGCTGACGCCTTTGTTCTGAGCTTATGCTCCTCCCTACGCGCAGCGTGGGGAGGTGGCGGCAAAGCCGACGGAGGGGCCGCGCGAGCGCGCGGAAACCGCATCGACGCCGCTTCCGTGCTTGCGCGCGGCCCCCTCCCGGCCTTCGGCCGTACTCCCCAACCCCGTGGGGGAGATCGATAGCCTTGCCGCCATGCTGTGGACGCTTTAGGCAGGCAGGCCGGTCTCAGAAACGATCGACCGCTTTTCGAGCCGCACCCCCATGACCGCAAGCCCTGACGCCTCCGCTGCAGACGCGGCCTCGGGCGAGCCGAACGATGGTTCACCCTTGTCGGAGACCTCCGGAGCCAAGACCAGGTCCGGCGGCGCGGCTCACGAGATGGTCGAGCTGGTGAAGACCATCGTCTACGCCCTGCTGATCGCGTTCGTGCTGCGGGTGGTGCTGTTCCAGCCCTTCACCATCCCGTCGGAGTCCATGGAGCCGGCGCTGCTCAAGGGCGACTACATCATCGTCTCCAAGTTCGCCTACGGCTGGAGCCGGCACTCCATCCCGCTCAGCCCGCCTCTGGGCCACGGCCGCTTCCTGGGCCAGCAGCCCAAACGCGGCGACATCATCGTCTTCAAGCTGCCCCGGGACGGCAAGACCGACTACGTCAAGCGCCTGATCGGCCTGCCCGGCGACCGCATCCAGGTCACCCACAGCGTGGTCTCCATCAACGGCAAGCCCGTCGGGCGCGTCGCGCTCCCCACCGTCACCGAGGCCACCGCCTTCGGCGTTCAGCCCGTGGGGCGCCTGCGCGACACCCTGCCGAACGGCAAGAGCTTCGTCACCAAGAGCTGGAGCGCCGACGGCATGGCCGACAACACCGGCGTCTACGTGGTGCCGCCCAAATGCTACTTCATGATGGGTGACAACCGCGACAACTCCGAGGACAGCCGCTTCGACCCGGGCGACATCGCCGCGGGCGAATCGGCCTGTGGCTGGAACCAGGACGTGGACCGCTTCATTCCGCCGGAGCCCGGCGTGGGCTTCGTGCCTTTCGACGACCTGGAAGGACGCGCCGACATCATCCTGTTCTCCTGGGGGCCCGGGGTGTCGCTGTTCAAGCCCTGGACC
>CAXTRP010000484.1:0-2510 GCA_964246615.1 uncultured Caulobacteraceae bacterium
CACCATCGCCGCCAGGGCCGACCCGCCGCTGTGGCGCGTGGTGGGCCCGCATTCACAGGTGGACCTGTTTGGCTCCATCCACCTGCTGTCGGACACCACCCGGTGGCGCACGCCGGCGTTGGACGCCGAGATCGCCAGGGCCGGCTCGATCTGGTTCGAGATCCCGCTGGGCGGCGCCGCGCAGGTCGGCGCCCTCAAGATGATGCAGGTCCAGGGCCTGCTGCCGCCGGGCCAGACCCTGTCCAGCCAGCTGCCCGCGCCGCTGTACGCGCGGGTGCTTGCGCAGGCCAAGCGTGAAGGTCTGGACCCGGGGCAGCTGGACCGGCTCAAGCCCTGGTTAGCGGAGCTGGAGCTGACGCTCGTCTTTTACCAGCGCCAGGGTTACAGCGATAAGCTGGGGGTAGAGAGCCAGATCGACGGCTCGGTCCCGTCGTCGGTTCCGCGCGAAGCCTTCGAGACCCTGGCCGAACAGGTCGCCCTGTTCGCCGATGATCCGCTCCCCGAGCAGATCGCATCCTTGAAGGAGACGCTGGACGAGATCGACACCGATCCTGGCGTCTTCGCCCGCACGTCAGCCGCCTGGGAGCGCGGTGACGTGGAAGCCATAGAGCACGACCTGATCGACCCCATGCGCAAGGATGATGCGGCGCTGTATCGCCGGCTGCTGGTGGATCGTAACCGCCGCTTCGCCGCGCGGATCGAGCAGCTGGCGCGCGGGGAAGGCCGGGTGTTCGTAGTGGTCGGCGCCGCGCACCTCATAGGCCCGGACGGCGTACCGGCCATGCTGCGGAAGGACGGCTTGCAGGTCCAAGGGCCTTGAAGGTGCTCGAGGAGGAGAGAGGCCGCTACGCCGCCACTTTCCGCGGCACCAGCCGCTCGCTCCGCAACGCCGACTCGGCGCCGGAGTAGCCGGCCTCGGTGTATTCGGCGTCCTCGTTGACCTGCCAGGTGTTGTACTTGCGCGACCCGGCCAGGATGTTCTCCGCCGTCAGCATGGCGGTCATCATGGCGTGGTCCTGATTGTTGTACTTGTGCATGCCGTTGCGGCCAACGAGGTGCAACGTCGGGTACTTGCTTTCCAGTTCGGCGCGTACCGCCTCCACGTTGGCCTGATAGGCGTCATCGTAGACCGGATAGGCCTTGGGCTGGCGCACGACGGCGGCGTCGAGCACATCGCCCGGCTGGATCAGGCCAATGCGGCCGATCTCGCGCTTGGCCAGTTCTATCAGGTCGGCGTCCGGCGAGGTCCAGACCCCGTCGCCCTCGAAGCAGAAGTATTCCAGGCCGAGGCAGGCATAGCCCGGCGGCGCCATCTGCGGGGACCAGGACAGGAAGTTCTGGATGCGCCCGACCTTCACGCTGGGATCGTGAATGTAGATCCAGTTGTCCGGAAAGGACTTGGCCGACTCGATCCGAGTGATCAGGGCCACGGTGATAAAGTCGCGGTAGCGCAGCGCGTCGGCCTTTGGCGTGCAGGCGGGGCGCGGATCGATGGAGCCGACCAGATCGGTGATTGCGGCCGAGGAAATGACGTGGGTGGCGGTGATGTCGGAGACCTCCCCATCCTCGCCACTGCGGGCGTTGACCACCCAGTGCTTGGCCGCCGCATTCCAGCGTAGCCGCTCAAGGCTTGTGTCCATGAAGATTTGGCCGCCCATGGCCTCGATCTTCTTGGCCGCCATATCCCACATCATGCCGGGACCCTTGCGGGGATAGCGGAAGCTTTCGATCAGGGTCTTCACACCGCCCTGCTGACCGAGTTCGGCCGACGGCTTCTGCTTGACGCCAAGGGAGCGCTTGACCCCGTCGATGACCGCAGCGCTCAAGCTCAGGCCCTTGATGCGCTGGGCGGCCCAGTCGGAGCTGATCTCGTCGCAGTTCATGCCCCATACCTTTTCGGTGTAGGTCTTGAAGAAGATCGAGAACAGCCGCTCGCCAAATTGATTGCGGACCCATTGGTGGAAGGTCTTCGGGTTCTTGATCGGCGTCAGCTTGGCCACGCCATAGGACGCCATGCACAGCGTGCTGGTGAACACGCCGAGGTTCTTCAACGCCTCGAAGGCGCGCAGCGGGTAGGCGTAGTATTTGCCGCCATAGTAGATGCGTGACAGGCGAGGGCGGTCGATGAAGTCGTCCGGCAGGATCTCATTCCACAGATCCACCACCTCCTTGGCCTTGGAGAAGAAACGGTGGCCGCCGATGTCGAAGTGGAACTCTCCATTCTTGCTCTTGTACTTCACCGTGCGGCTGATGCCGCCGACATAGAGCGGATCGCGCTCGATCACGATGACCGATTTGCCGGCCTTGGCGAGCAGGTATCCCGCGGTCAGACCGGCCGGACCCGCGCCGATGATCAGGACGTCGACGTCGGCGCTCATATGATCGGGATTTCCGGGGCGGCGGGAAGCACTTCGGCCGCGACCTTGGGCGCGGCGAAGGTGAAGAAGCGCTGGCCGCTATAGGAGAAAAGGGTGGCCACGGCCGCGCCGACGATCACCGCCAGCGATGCG
>CAXTRP010000485.1:0-2506 GCA_964246615.1 uncultured Caulobacteraceae bacterium
AGCTGGGACAGGCCGAACATGTCCGCCCGGTGCACCACCAAGGTGTTGGCGGTGGGCACGTCCAGGCCGGACTCTACGATGGTGGTGGACAGCAGCACGTCGTAGCGGCCGTCGTAGAAGGCGGTCATCACCTCCTCCAACTGGCTGGCCGCCATCTGGCCGTGGCCAACGATGAACTTCACCTCCGGCACCTGCTCGCGCAGGAACTTCTCGATGTCCGGCAGGTCAGACAGGCGGGGCACGACATAATAGGCCTGGCCGCCGCGATACTTCTCCCGCAGCAGGGCCTCGCGCACGGTGACCGGATCGTTGGGGGCGATGTAGGTCCGTACCGCCAGGCGATCGACCGGCGGGGTGGCGATGATCGACATCTCGCGGATGCCCGTTAGGGCCATCTGCAGGGTGCGCGGGATCGGCGTGGCGGTGAGCGTCAGCATGTGAACGCCGGCGCGGAGCGCCTTCAGCCGCTCCTTGTGCTTGACGCCGAAGTGCTGCTCTTCGTCAACGATAACAAGGCCGAGGTCCTTGAACTTCACCTGGTCCGAGAGGATGGCGTGGGTGCCGACCACGATCTCAACCTCGCCGGCCGCGATTTTTGTACGGCTGTCGGCCGCCTCCTTGGCGGCCACCATGCGGGAGATCTGGCGCACCTTGACCGGCCAGCCGGCGAAACGCTCGGAGAATGTCTTGAAGTGCTGGCGGGCGAGCAGGGTCGTCGGGCCGATGATCGCCACCTGACGCCCGCTCATGGCCATCACGAAGGCGGCCCGCAGCGCCACCTCGGTCTTGCCGAAACCCACGTCGCCGCAGATCAGCCGATCCATCGGCTTGCCGGAGCCAAGGTCGCCCAGCACGTCGGCGATGGCGTTCAGCTGGTCGTCGGTCTCCTCGTAAGGAAAGCGGGCGCAGAACTCGTCGAACACGCCCTGCGGCGACTCGATTTCCTCGGTGGTGTTCATCTCGCGCATGGCGGCGATCTTGATCAGGCCTTCGGCCATGTCGCGCAGCCGCTGCTTGGCGCGGGCCTTGCGCGACTGCCAGGCCGCGCCGCCCAGCCGGTCAAGCTGCACCCCCTCGCTTTCCGAGCCATAGCGGGTGAGCAGGTCGATGTTCTCCACCGGCAGATAGAGCCGCGTCTCGCCGGCGTAGGTCAGGTTAAGACAGTCGTGCGGCGCGTCGGCCACCTGCAGGGTGTTCAGCCCCTCGTAGCGCCCGATGCCGTGATCGATGTGGACCACCAAGTCGCCCGGCGTGAGCGAGGTCGCCTCCGCCAGGAAGTTGGACGCCCGCCGCCGCTTACGCGGCCGCGACAGGCGGTCGCCCAGGATGTCGGTCTCCGAGATCACCGCCAGATCGCCGGCCTCGAACCCGCCCTCCAGCGGCAGCACAACCCGCTGCGGCGGCTTGCCCTTGGCGCCCGGCACGCCGTAGGCCTTGGCGTCGGCATAGTCCTTGGCGAAGCGGACGGACTTCAGCCCGTGGTCGGCCAGCATGGTCCCCAACCGCTCCGACGCGCCATCGGACCACGACGCGAACAGCACGCGTTTCCCCGCCTTGCCGAGAGCAAGGGCGTGGGCTGCAACCGCCTCGAACAGGTTGACGCTGTCCTGAGCGCGCTCAGGCGCGAAGCTGCGGCCGACGTCGAC
Organism: uncultured Caulobacteraceae bacterium; assembly: GCA_964246615.1. Lineage (GTDB taxonomy): Bacteria > Pseudomonadota > Alphaproteobacteria > Caulobacterales > Caulobacteraceae > CAHJWH01. Next base: position 1,647 of record CAXTRP010000485.1, read on the forward strand.
GTCCATGTCGAGCACGCCCGGCCCCGCCTCGCGCTTAAAGGCGCTGAAGCGGCGCACCGAACGCCCGTCCAGGGCGGCGTCCCAGTCGGCCCGGTCCATGTAGAGGCCGTTCGGCGCCAGCGGCTTGTAGACGCCGCCTGACTTGCCCTTCGCCTGCTCGGCGCGGGCCTCGTACGCGTCGAGGACCAACGCCGCCCGCTCGTCCAGGGACTCCTCGGCGAGATTGTCCAAAGCCACGAGCGCGTCCGGCCCCAGATAGTCCAACACGGTGTCGAGGCTGGGGTAGAACAGCGGCAACCAGTGCTCCATGCCCGCACGCCGCGCGCCCTCGCTGATGGAGGCGTAGAGCGGGTCGTCGCCGGGATTGCCGAAGGCCGCCACATAGCCCTTGCGAAACCGTGCAATGGAGTCCGGGTCGATCAACGCCTCCGACACCGGCAGCAGGTCGATGGATTTCAGCTGGCGGGTGGAGCGCTGGGTCTCCGGGTCGAAGGCGCGGATGCTTTCCAGCGTGTCGCCGAACAGGTCCAGCCGCACGGGCTCCTCGGCGCCCGGCGCGAAGACGTCGATCACCCCGCCGCGGATGGCGAACTCGCCGCGCTCCGACACGGTGGAGGCGCGCACGTAGCCGTTCACCGCGAAGTAGCGCTCAAGGTCCGCCACGTTGACGTCGCGCCCGGTGCGCGCCTGGTAGCTGGCGTGGCGGATGGCCTCGCGCGGAGGCGCTCGCTGCAGCACCGCCGGCAGGGTCGCCACCACCAGCAGTGGACCCGCTCCAGCCTTGCGCGCGGCCAGCTGGGACAAGGCGGCCATCCGCCCCGCCGCCACTGCAGGCGAAGGACCGATACGGTCGTAGGGAA
>CAXTRP010000486.1:0-228 GCA_964246615.1 uncultured Caulobacteraceae bacterium
GGAGAACGCCGCCGGCGGCCGCATCGTCTTCGCGCCCACCAACGGGGCGGCGGGCGTGGTGCCGGCGGTGCTGCGCTACCACGACCGGTTCGAGCGCGGCACGCCCCAGAGCCGACGCGACTTCCTGCTCACCGCCGGCGCCATCGGGGCGCTCTACAAGAGGAACGCCGCGAACTCGGGCGCGGAGGTCGGCTGCCGGGGCGAGGTGGGGGTGGCGGGCTCCATGGC
>CAXTRP010000486.1:238-2499 GCA_964246615.1 uncultured Caulobacteraceae bacterium
CCCAGATCGAGAACGCCGCCGAGATCGGCATGGAGCACAACCTGGGGCTAACCTGCGATCCCATCGGGGGATTGGTGCAGATACCCTGCATCGAACGCAACGCCATGGGCGCGATCAAGGCCATCGACGCGGCGCGCCTGGCGCTGCTCGGCGACGGCCAGCATTCGGTGTCGCTGGACAAGGTCATCGCCACCATGAAGCGCACCGGCGAGGACATGAAGGAGATCTACAAGGAGACCTCGCTCGGTGGCCTGGCGGTGAACGCCATCGAGTGCTGAGCGCCGCCCTCCCTCCCCGCACTTCACGCAGGGAGGATCAACGCGGCCCTATATGCCAGCCCCGTTGTCCAGGGTGCGCAGCCCCGCCTCGTGCACCTCGGCTTCCGCCTTAACCCAGGCGGTGAAGGCGCGCACCTGCTTCAGCCGGCCCTTCGCCTTGGGATGGACCAGGTGGTAGGCGAGGTCGAGCGTGGTGGTCGACGCGCTGGAGAGCGGGGCCACCAGGCGCCCGGCATCCAGGTCGGCCTGGGCCAGGGCGCCCTTGGCCAGCGCCACGCCCCGCCCGCCGAGCGCCGCCTCGATCACCAGGCTGGACTGGTTGAAGCGCGGGCCGCGCGTTCCGTCTATCTGGCGTAGCCCTCGCGCCGTCAGCCACATGGTCCAATCCGGGCAGCTTTCGTCGGCGTCGGGGGAGCCGTCGTGCAGCAGGGTGTGGGCGGCCAGGTCCTCGACCTCGTGCAGCGGCTTCTCGGCGAGCAGCGACGGCGCCGCCACGGGGATCACCGTCTCGCCCATCAGCCGCGCCACCTCCAGCCCCGGATAGCGGCCCGAGCCGTAGCGGATGGCCACGTCCACCTCTCCGTCGGCGAAATCCACCAGCTCCATGCCCGCGGACAGCCAGACGTCCACCTCCGGATGCGCCTGCTCGAAGCGGCCGAGGCGCGGCACCAGCCACTTGGCGGCGAACGACGGCGCCGCCGACACCGTCACCCGGCGGCCGTCTGCAGCGGCGGTGAGCTGGCTGGCCGCCTCCGCCAGCCGGTCGAACGCCTCGCGCAACGACGGCAGGGCGATCTGGGCGCCGTCGGTGAGCAGCAGCCCCTTGGCGGTGCGCTTGAACAGGGGCGCGCCTATATAGTCCTCCAGGTTTTGGATCTGCTGGCTGACCGCGCCCGGCGTGACGCTGAGTTCGTCCGCGGCGCGGCTGAAGTTCATGTGACGGGCCGCCGCCTCGAAGGCCCGAAGTGCGTTTAGCGGAGGTAGCCGTCGCCGCTGCATATGAGATTTCCTAAACGCTGCTCCAACATCGGCCGGCTTGCGCTTTGACCGACCCACGAGCACTTAGCAAGTGTCCCGATTGCTCCGTCGACGAGGCTAGGGATGCGAAGATCGATGACCGCCTGGGTCCGCCCTGCCGGATGTCGGCCTTGTGCAACCCCAGGAGTTTCCTTTCCCCATGGAGCAGCGGAGCCGCGATCGCGAAGCGGGCCTGGTGGTGCTGCATGGCGGCCCTCGCCGGAGCGCTGTGGCCGGCAAGGTCTGGCTTGTAGGCGCAGGCCCCGGCGATCCGGAGCTGCTCACCCGCAAGGCCGAGCGCGTGCTGCGCCTGGCCGAGGTGCTGGTCTATGACCGGCTGATCCCCCAGGCGATCCTGGACCTCGCTGCGCCGGGTGCCCGGCGGCTATATGTCGGCAAGCGAAAGTCGCACCACAGCGTGCCGCAGTCCGACCTCAACGACCTGCTGGTGGCGCTGGCCGTCGCGGGGCTGCAGGTAGTGCGGCTGAAGGGCGGCGACCCGTTCCTGTTCGGCCGCGGCGGCGAGGAGCTGGCGGCGTGCCGCAGCGCCGGCGTGGAGTGCGAGGTGGTTCCGGGCGTGAGCGCGGCGCTGGCGGCGGCGGCGTCCTGCGGCGCGGCGCTGACCTACCGCGGCCTGGCCCAGGCGGTCACCTTCGTCACCGGCCATGCGGCCATGGGCGCGGACGGGACGGCGGGCGAGCCGGACCTGGACTGGGCGGCGCTGGCGCGGCCCAACCAGACGGTGGTGGTCTACATGGGCCTGACCACCGCCCCGGCGATCGCCGGGCGGTTGATGCAGGCGGGGCGCGACGGTTCAACGCCCGTGCTGATCGTAGAGAACGCCAGCCGCCCGGAGGAGCGCCGCGCGCTGTGCACGCTGGCGCGCCTGCCGCAGACGGCGGGGAGCTTCTCAGGACCTTGCGTGCTAGTGATCGGGGAGGTGGCGGCGCTGGCGCAGGTCGAACC
>CAXTRP010000487.1:0-2491 GCA_964246615.1 uncultured Caulobacteraceae bacterium
CGCCCCCTCGATAGTCGAAAACAGTCTGGTGGGTGAAGGCGGCCCACAGCAGATAGCCGCCGGTGGTGTGCAGCACCCCCTTGGGCTTGCCGGTCGAGCCCGAGGTGTAGAGGATGAACAGCGGGTCCTCCGCCCCCATGGGTTCGGGCGGGCAGTCGGCGGGGACCTTGGCGGCCTCCGCCTCGTAGGCGAAGTCGCGGCCGGGCGTCATGGCCACCGGCTTGCCCGTGCGGCGCACCACCAGCACCGTGGTCACGCCCGCCGCCTGCTCCAGCGCTTTGTCCACGCTGGCCTTGAGCGCAAAGGTCTTGCCGCCGCGCACCCCCTCGTCGGCGGTGATCACCGTGGTGGAGCCGCAGTCGGTGATGCGGTTGGCGATGCTCTCGGGCGAAAAGCCGCCGAACACCACCGAGTGCACGGCCCCGATCCGCGTACAGGCCAGCATGGCGTAGGCCGCCTGCACGATCATCGGCATGTAGATGGTGACCCGGTCGCCCTTCTTGACGCCGTGCGCCTTCAGCACGTTGGCGAAGCGGCAGACCTCTTCGTGCAGGGTGCGGTAGGTGACCGCCAGGCTGTCTGTGGGCTCGTCGCCTTCCCACAGCAGCGCGGTCTGGTCGGCGCGGGTGGGCAGGTGGCGGTCGATGCAGTTGGCGCTGACGTTCAGCACCCCGTCCTCGAACCAGCGGATGTGCAGGTCGTCGGCGGCGAAGGAGACGTCGCTGACCTTGGTGAACGGCCTGATCCAGTCCAGCCGCCCCGCCGCCTCGGCGAAGAAGCCGTCGGGATCGCGCGCGGCGCGCTCGCGCATGGCGGCGTAGGTCTCAGCGTTCAGCGGCGAGGCGGCGGCGAGTTCCGGCGGCGGCGGGAACACGGAAGGCGCGGCGTCGTCCATGGAGGCGTTTCCTCTTGCTTGGCTTTGAGCTAGCGCGCCACGTGCGCCGTCCGCAAGCGCCTCTTCTCCTCCTGCTGCAAGGCGGGCGAGGGGGCCTCGCCGCCGCTGCGGCAGCCGACCTGAAGCGACAGGTGGGCGACGCCCTAACCCCGCTGCGCAGCCGCCTTCCCCGCAGCGCAAGGGCAGGGGTGGTCGGAAGCTGAGCCGGTTGAGGCCGCGGGCGCGCTCGTGTACCCGTCGCTTCGACGCGGCGACCCTCTGTCTGGACGCACCGCCTTCAGGACGCCCAAGAGACCATGACCGCCGTAGACCTCTCGCTTCCCGCCTACGCCCAGTCGAGCTTCGACCTGCAGGACCTGCTGTCCTGCGCCCGGGGCGAGATGTTCGGGCCCGGCAACGCCCAGCTGCCCTCGCCGCCCATGCTGATGATGGACCGGATCGTGGAGATCACCGCCGACGGGGGCAAGTACGGCAAGGGCTGGATCAAGGCCGAACTCGATGTGTCGCCCGACATGTGGTTCTTCGCCTGCCACTTCCACGAGGACCCCGTCATGCCCGGCAGCCTGGGCCTGGACGCCATGTGGCAGCTGGTGGGCTTCTTTATCGGCTGGGCCGGGAAGCCAGGGCGGGGCAGGGCGCTCGGCTGCGGCGAGGTGAAGTTCCGCGGCCAGGTGACCCCGGACGTCAAGAAGGTCACCTACTGCATCGACATCAAGCGGGTGATCGACCGCAAGTTGATCATGGGCATCGGCGATGGCGTCATGCTGGCTGACGGCAAGCCCATCTACACCGCAGAGGACCTGCGGGTGGGGCTGTTCGACGCCGCGGGCCTCGTGTAGCCAAAGCGAAACAAAGGGTAGGCCCCATGCGCCGCGTCGCGGTCACCGGGATCGGCATCGTATCCTCCATCGGCTCCACGGTCGCCGATGTCAGCGCGTCATTGCGCGAAGCCCGCTCGGGCGTGGTGGCCGCGCCCGAGTACACGGAGCTGGGCTTCCGCTGCCAGGTGCATGCGCCGCCGCAGATCGAGGGGGGAAGCTGGGAGGCGCTGGTGGACCGCCGCGCCGCGCGTTTCCTCAGCGCCGGCCTCGGCTACGCCCACATCGCCATGGAGCAGGCCATCGCCGATGCGGGGCTGAGCAGCCCCGATCTGGCGCACGAGAAGACCGGCCTGATCGTGGGCGCCGGCGGCCCTTCCACCCGCACCATCGTGGCGGCGGCCGAGACCACCCGGACCAAGGGCCCTAAGCGCGTGGGGCCCTTCGCGGTGCCCAAGGCCATGTGCTCGGGCCCCTCGGCTGTGCTGTCCACCTGGTTCAAGACGCGGGGGGTGAACTATTCGATCTCCTCGGCGTGTGCGACCTCGACTCACTGCATCGGCGCAGGGTTCGAGCAGATCGCCATGGGCAAGCAGGACATCGTCTTCGCCGGCGGCTGCGAGGAGCTGGACTGGACCCTGTCGGTGCTGTTCGACGCCATGGGCGCCATGTCGTCCGGCTTCAACGACCGGCCCGCGGCGGCCAGCAGGGCCTACGACGCAGACCGCGACGGCTTCGTCATCGCGGGCGGAGCGGGGATCGTGGTGCTGGAGGCGCT
>CAXTRP010000488.1:0-2487 GCA_964246615.1 uncultured Caulobacteraceae bacterium
ACGTGGTCGCCGGGCTTGAACCCAGTGACCTCGGAACCGACCGCCTCCACCACCCCGGCGCCATCGGCCATGGGGATGCGCCCATCGGCGGCCGGCAACCGTCCCGTCACCACGCCCAGATCGTGGAAGTTCAGGGAGGTGGCATGCACGCGCACGCGGATGGCGTCCCGTCCGGGATCGCCGGGATCGGGGAGGTCCACCGACGTCAGGCCGTCGAGCCCTTGCTGCGGATGAGCCTGGATGGCCTTCATGCGGGTGCTCCTCGACTGCGCGAGGGCAGCCATTGCAGGACGGTTGCCGTCGCTGACACGACCAGGACGGCGCCGAGATAGGCCTGGGTCGTGCCCAGGAAGCCGGTGAGCGGAACGGAGAAGCCGGCGGCGATGGGAGGAACGCTCAGGGACAGGTAGGTGACCAGGAAGATCGCCGCGAAGAGTTCCGCGCGCTCATGCACCGGGGTGAGCGGCACGAGCGACTGGATGAGGCCGCTGAAGGACGCACCCAGCCCGGCACCGGCCACCGCGCTGCCGACGAAGAACAGCGCCAGGGTGCCCGTGCCGATCGACACGAGAAGCAGGCCGACCCTGGCCGTCACCGCCGCCATGCCCAGCGCGGCCATGCGCCCGGGTGGCTGCCCACGCATCAGGAGCGGCGATACGGCGCCTGCTCCGCAGAGCACGGCCACGGTGGCACCGTTCAGCACCCCGCTGTTGACCGAGAAGACGGTGCGCAGCAGCGACGGCCCGAGCGCGATGACGAAGCCGCACAAGGCCCAGATGGACAGGAGCAGGGGCAGGGCACGCGTGAAGCCGCTCCGCGCCGCCCGGGTGACATGCACGCTCGGCACCATCGACCGGAGCAGCCCGGGCACCGGGCTCGCCGTTTCGGGGATCAGGGCCACCGACACCGCGCCCAGGCAGAACACTCCACCCAGGACGCCGAAGGTCCAGACTTCCGCATGGTTCGTGACCCCGAGCAGGGCTCCGGTGACGAGCGCACCCGTGGCGAGCCCGGCCAGGGGCGAGATGCCGGTCAGCAGGCTGCCGAGCGCCTTTCGGGCCGGGGGCGCCGCCTCGATCACCGCGGCGGACAGCGCGCCGTTCACCACGCCCATGGACAGCCCCTGGACGATCCGGGCGGCGAGCAACCCGCCGATGCCGTCCGCCGTGAGGAACAGGGCCATGGCCACGACCTGGATGGCCAGTGCCGCGACGATCACCGGCTTGCGGCCGAGATAGTCGGAGAGCGAGCCGGCCACGAGCAACGTCACCAGCAGCACCAGCGAGTAGATGCTGAACGCGACCGTCAGCATGCCCGGGGAGAACCCCCACCGCCCCTGGAACACGACGAACAAGGGGGAGGGCACACTGGCCGACACGAAAAACAGGAACAGGGTGATCGCGAGCAATGGGAAGGCGATCGAGGAGTCGGGTGGCGATGCCGGGGAGGTTGCTTCGGGCAAGCTGCTATCCGTGTCGTCGATTGGAGTGTCACGGGCTCCAGCCCGCTCCTAAAGCATATGACCCAGCCACCTCGGGCATTGAAATCGAACCTCTTGCGTGCCGTTATCGACACAATGGATACCAGGAACCCCGATCTCGGATTGCTCGTGACGCTCGAAGCCTTGCTTGTGGAACGCAACGTCACACGCGCCGCGCGCCGGCTGAACCTTAGTCAGCCGGCCTTGTCGGCGCGGCTGGCGCGGCTCCGTGAGGCGCTCGGCGATCCGCTCCTGATCCCGGCCCAGCGCGGGATGGTGCTGACCCAGCGGGCACTCGAGCTGATGCAGCCACTGCACGAGGCGCTGGAGAGTGTCCGCCGCGTTATCGAGCAAGGAGCGCCAATCGATCCGGCGACCCTGCGGGCAACCCTGGTGATCGCGGCGAGCGACTACGTCCAGTATGCGCTGCTGGCGCGCTTCTCGGTTGCGTTGCGGGCCGAGGCGCCCATGGTCCGCATCGCGTGGCGGGCGCTCGACGTGATGGCACTCACGACGCAGCTGGAGCGTGGTGAGGTGGACCTGGCCTTGGCTGCGCCTGAACACGCGCCGGCGGCGATGCGCCAGCGTCGACTCTACGAGGAGGATTACGCGGTCATCGCGCGACAAGGACATCCAGGCGTGCAGGGCGATCTGGGGCTAGACGTGTTCTGCGCGCTGGACCACGTCGTCGTATCGCCTCAGGGCGGCGGTTTTGCCGGGCCTGCCGACGCGGCGCTTGAGGCGATCGGCCGCCGCCGCACCGTCGCCTTGTCCACGTCAGGCTTCCTGATCGTGCCGGAGGTGGTATCCCGGTCCGACATGATCGCACTGATCCCGCGCCGGATCGCAGAAGGCTGGTCGGATCGGGTGCAGGTGCTGGAACCGCCGCTCACCATACCTGGATTCGTCATCGCCAGTATCTGGCACGAACGGACGACTACCCACCCGGCACAGAGCTGGCTGCGCGACCGACTTGCCGCGTTGGCATGATGCTGTATCCCGATGTA
>CAXTRP010000489.1:0-2480 GCA_964246615.1 uncultured Caulobacteraceae bacterium
CTGGACGCCCTGCCGCTGGACGACGCGGCCACTTACACCCTGTTCGCCTCGGGCCAGACGGTCGGTGTGTTCCAGTTCGAGGGCCAAGGCATGCGCGACGCCCTGCGTAAGCTGCAACCCAGCGCCATCGAAGACATCACAGCGCTTGGCGCCCTTTATCGGCCGGGACCGATGGACAACATCCCGGCCTATGTCGACCGCAAGCACGGCCGCGCGGTGCCTGACATGCTCCATCCCACGCTGGAGCCGATCCTGAAGGAGACATACGGCGTCATCATCTACCAGGAGCAGGTGATGCAGATCGCCCAGGTCCTGTCCGGCTACTCCTTGGGCGAGGCCGACCTGCTTCGCCGCGCCATGGGCAAGAAGAAGAAGGAGGAGATGGACGCCCAGAAGGTCCGCTTCGCCTCTGGAGCCGCCGAGAAGGGGGTCGACCCCGAACAGGCCCGATCGATCTTCGAGCTGGTGGCCAAGTTCGCCGGCTACGGCTTCAACAAGAGCCACGCGGCGGCCTACGCCGTGGTCAGCTATCAGACGGCTTGGCTCAAGGCGAACACGCCGGTGGAGTTCTTCGCCGCATCCATGAGCCTGGACCTTTCCAACACCGATCGGCTTGCGGTGTTCTACCAGGACGCGCGTCGTTTCGGCGTCAGCGTGCGCTCGCCAGACGTCAACCGCTCGGCTGCCGATTTCGCGGTGCAGGACGCAGAGGTGCTCTACGCCCTGGGCGCCATCCGCAACGTCGGCCTCACCGCCATGGAGCATGTGGTGGAGGTGCGCGACCGCGGCGGCGCGTTCGCCGACCTGTTCGACTTCCTGGAGCGGATCGACACCCGCTGCGTGAACAAGCGGGCGCTGGAGAACCTGGCCCGGGCCGGCGGCTTCGACACCTTGCACCCCAACCGGGCGCAGATCGTGGCCTGCGCCGATCAGCTGATGGCCTACGCCCAGAGCATGACCGCCGAGCGGGCGTCCTCCCAGGTGAGCCTGTTCGGCGACGACACGGGCGCGGCGCGCCCCCGCCTTGCGCCCGTGGAGCCCTGGACGCACACCCAGCAGCTGGACGAGGAGTTGGCGGCGGTGGGCTTCTATCTCAGCGGCCACCCGCTGGAGCACCTCGCCGACGTGCTGCGGCGCAAGCGCACCACCCTGCTGGCCGAAGCCGCCCAACTCGCCGAAGCCGGGCACGAGGCTTTCCGCATGGCGGGCGTAGTGCGGCGCAAGTCGGAGCGGCCGTCGAAGTCCGGCGAGAAGTTCGCCTTCGTCACCCTGTCCGATCCTACCGGCGAGTTCGAGGTGCTGTTCCCGCCGGAGACCCTGCGCAAGTGCCGCGACCTGCTGGAGCCCGGCCGGGCGATCATCCTGAAGGTCCGCTGCAAGGGCCGCGACGGGGAGGTCCGCTTCTTCGGCGACGACGCCGAGCCGCTGGATGCGGCGGTGACCGACGCCGCCACGGCGCTGCGCGTCTACATGGCGCCGGAACAGGCGGCGGTGGAGGCGCTGAAGCGACGGCTTCAGGTGGCCAGCAGCCAGAGAGGGGGCGGGGAGGTCTGCGTCGTGGCGACCATGGCGGGCGGTTGCGAGGTGGAGCTGAAGCTGCCTGGCCGCTTCAGCCTCGACACAGCCCTCCGCGGCGCCTTGAAGACCGCTCCCGGCGTGCTGTACCTCGAGGACGCCTGACGCCCGAGGTTTTACGCCAGCGCCCGACCCGCTTAGCTGGCGCCGCTTGGAGGCCGGATCGGGCGTAGCTGTTCCGACCAAGCGGGCCAGGCTCTGGCGCGGGCCTCAGCCGGCTTCGAGGACCGTCCGCCCTCCTCACGCTTGCGCGCGGGGGCTGCTGCTGTAGAACCGGCCGCCTTCTGGAGCAGACGTCGCATGGACCGGATCGTCATCACCGGCGGCGCGCAGCTGGAGGGCGAAATCCCCATCAGCGGCGCCAAGAACTCGGCCATCAAGCTGATGGCCGCGAGCCTGCTGAGCGACGAGCCGCTGCGTCTCACCAACATGCCGCGCCTGGCCGACACCCGTTTCCTCGGCCGCCTCCTGCAGCGCCTGGGGACGGAGGTCACCGAAACAGAGGATGGCGCGGGTCCGCAGACCTTGCTGCACACGCCCGAGATCGTCAGCGCCTTCGCCTCCTACGACCTGGTTCGCAAGATGCGCGCCTCGTTCAACGTGCTGGGGCCGCTGATCGCGCGCACCGGCCACGCCAAGGTGTCCCTGCCCGGCGGCTGCTCCATCGGCGCCCGGGCCGTCGATCTGCACCTGAAGGCGCTGGAGGCCCTGGGCGCCGCCATCGATCTGCACGAGGGCTACGTCTACGCCCAGGCGCCGCGGGGCCTGAAGGGTGCAGAGATCATCTTTCCGTTCGTCTCCGTGGGGGCGACCGAACACACCTTGCTGGCCTGCGTCCTGGCGCAAGGCGAGACGGTCATCGCCAACGCCGCAGAGGTGCAGCCTGGCAACTCGCTGGAACTCTG
>CAXTRP010000490.1:0-2468 GCA_964246615.1 uncultured Caulobacteraceae bacterium
GTCACGAGCACGGTTCGAAGATTGGCTGTGGCCAGCATCATGACCGGTCCGCGAACCCCGGAGAAGCTCGCCCCCGCGGTCAGCTCGGCCAGAAATTCGGTATGGCCAGGAAAGTTGAACCCTGCCTCGTACAGCGGCTTCTTGGCGATGGGTGCGGTGACCAGGCCGCACACGGCGCCCGACAGGCTCAGCCCGGCGCCGGTCTCGATCCAGCGCAGGATGCTTGAGGCGTAGCGCGGCGATGGTTTGCCCGACACCACCGGATTGAGCAGTGGTAGATCCAGCACGGGCAGCGCGTCGGCGAACACCTCGGGCGCCTCGTCCGGTGCGCCGACGCGGCGCACGCCCGAGGCGCCGGCGGCAGGAGAGGCGGCCGCCAGGGCGTCGTAGTCGCCCACGACCACAAAGCTCGGCCCCGTGCGCCGGAGTGCCGACCAGGCCTTTACAATGATCTCCGGGCCGATCCCCGCAGGATCGCCAAGGCTGAGCGCCAGGGGGCGCGGCTTGGCGGGCGACAGGTTCACCGAGTCTCGATCTCAGCCGAATTGCGCAGGTCGCGCAGGTAGCGGCGCGCGAACATGGACAGCTGCTCTCCGCGCAGGCGGTCAGTGATGTCGGCCTTTGTGACGCCGGAGACGCCGTTGGCATGGCGGGCGCACACCGCGATCAGGTGCAGACCCACGTCGGTGCGGATGGGCTGGCTGACCTCGTTGACCTTCAGTCTCATCACTGTGTCCTGAAACGCCGGCCGAAGATCCTTCACCTCGGTCTCGCCGAGATCGGCCGCCAGGACGCCCGGCACCTTATCGGACTGCTCTTCCATGTTGTCGCAGCCGGTGACCCGATGGCGTAGGCGGGTAAGCTTGGCCTCCGCCTTCGCCACTTCGTCCGCAGGCGCGCTCGGAGCCAGGCTGACTGCGGCCTGCTTCAGCTCCACCACCTCGTCGCCGGAGCCGTTCTTCTTCTGGCGCAAAAGCACGATGTACACGCCGTCAGAAGTGACGATGGGCTGGGACAGGTCGCCGGGGTGCATCTGCGAGACGGCGGCGCGGATCGCCGGCTTCAGCGAATCTTCCACCATCCAGCCGGCGTCCCCGCCGTTGGCGGCGGTGGGCAGAGCCGAGAATTGCCGGGCCACGGAACCGAAGGGCGCGCCGCCCTGCATCTGCAGGACCAGCTGGTGGGCGCCGTCCTCCGCCGCCTGCTGGCCGCCGACGTGGGAGGCGTCCAGGAAAATCTCACTGAGCTCGTACTGCGGCTTCAGGGAGGCGGCGTTGGCCACGTCCATGGCGCTACGCACCTGTGTGTCGCCGATCACCACCGCTTCCTTGAAGCGGGCGCCGATATAGTGGTTCCAGCTCATCTGGGCGGCGATCTGCTCGCGCAGGGTTCGCGCGTCCACGCCGTCGCCGCTCAGCGTCTTCATCAGCTGCTCGCGGGACGTGCCGGATTGCTTGGCCATGTCGCCGATGGTGGCGTCCACCTCATCGGCCTCGGGCTCGAGCTTCAGGTCCTTCTGCTTCTTCTCGATGGACTTGACCTCCTGCATCTCCAGACGCTCGTCCACCAGACCGCGGAGCGCCTCGCGCTCGATCTGGGGCAGGTTGTCCTCGCTGGGCTGGACGCCGGTGGTGGCGACCAGCAGGCGCATGCGCTGGCGCAGGTCGTAGGAGGAGATCGGGTCGTCGTTCACCAACGCCGCCACGGTTTCGCTGAGCTTGGGCTTGGTCTCGGGCTTCGGCAGCTCGACGCTAGGCGCCGACATGCCCAGGTTGATGCCGCCCGAACCCTCCTGCGACCAGGCCACGCCGGCGGCCACGGACAGGGCGGCGGATAGGCCGAGCAGGCTCCGCAGGGGCACACGACGCAAGATACTCATCAGAACCGTTCCTCAAGAGCCAGCCCCTGTCACCTCGCTCCGCGGCTATTTGCGGGCGCGAGCGGGGCGGTGCCTCCGAGCGTGGACAGGCTGATACGGAACGTCAGGCTGTCCGACGTTCCGATCACGTTCCCGAAGGTCTCGTCATGGGTATAGAGCGCGTCCACGCGGATGCACTCGTTGTCGTATATCAAACCGATCTGAGCGATGGGGAAGACGTTCTGTTGCAGATCCCGCGACACATTGGCGCTAATACCCCAATGACGGGTGAAGAAGAAAAAGCCGCCTGCGGTGAGGTCTTCCGTCTTGCCGATAATGGTCTGGCCGATGGCCTCGCCCGTGGTCAGCGTCGCGCCGGGAGCGATCTGGCCGAAGCCGTTTTCGTTCAGGTCATAGCGAACGACCGCCGAGAAGGTCGCGCTTGAATAGCCGACCCCCGCTTCCTCGCGGCGGAGCGCGAAGCTGTCGCGGTCCAGCCGTGAACGGGTGAAGAAGGAAAGCCCCGGCAGCGGCTGGGAGGTCGCCGCCACGATCCAGTCCGACGACGTGCCAGCGAGACCCGACAGGTTGTTGAACTGGGGGTCAGGCT
>CAXTRP010000491.1:0-2464 GCA_964246615.1 uncultured Caulobacteraceae bacterium
CCCCGGCTGGCGCCAGCCCGCCCAAGCCGCCGCCGAAGGATGTTCAGGGGTTGTACTGACGGCTGCGACGCTCCGAGCGCAGCGCTTGTCGTCGGCGGCCGGCGCCGCTATTTGAGCGCTCCACTTAAGGAGCGATCTCTCATGAGAGCGGATGTCGAGGCCGCGGCGGCCGACATCGAGCAGTCCATCGGACTGCTCAGGAGGCGTCTTTGACTGGGAACCCGCGCTCCGCCAACTCGACGAACTGAACGCCCGCTCCGAAGACCCCACGCTCTGGGACAATCCCGCGGCGGCCCAGGCCATGATGCGCGAGCGCACCAAGCTGGCCTCCCAGGTGGAGGCCGTGCAGACGCTGGAGCGCGAGCGCCAGGACACCCTGGACTTCGCCGAACTGGCCGAGATGGAGGGCGACCAGGCCAGCCTCGAAGAGGCGGCCCAGACGCTCAAAGCATTAAAGGAGCGCGCCGGCCGCGCCGAGCTTGAGGCGCTGCTCTCCGGCGAGGCCGACCCTAACGACGCCTATGTAGAGATCAACTCCGGCGCGGGCGGGACCGAGTCCGCCGACTGGGCCCTGATGCTGACGCGCATGTACACCCGCTGGGCTACCGCCCACGGCATGAGCGTGGACGTGCTGGAGGAAACGGCCGGGGAGACCGCGGGCCTTAAGTCCGCCACCCTGCAGGTCAAGGGCGTCAACGCTTACGGCTGGCTGAAGACCGAGGCCGGGGTGCACCGGCTGGTCCGGATCTCGCCCTTCGACAGCAACGCACGTCGGCACACGAGCTTTGCGTCGGTCTGGGTCTACCCGGTGGTGGACGATACCATCGTCATCGAGATCAACCCCGCCGACGTGCGCACCGACACCTATCGCGCATCCGGCGCCGGTGGCCAGCACATCAACAAGACCGACTCCGCGGTGCGCCTGACCCACATCCCCACCGGGATTGCCGTGGCCTGCCAGACCCAGCGCTCCCAGCACCAGAACCGCGAGAGCGCCTGGAACATGCTGCGCGCCCGCCTGTACGAGGCCGAACTGCAGCGCCGCGAGGAGGCGCAAGCCGCGCTGGAAGACGCCAAGACCGACATCGGCTGGGGCCATCAGATCAGGAGCTACGTCCTGCAGCCCTACCAGATGGTCAAGGACCTGCGCACCGAGGTCGAAACGTCGGACACCCAAGGCGTCCTCGACGGCGACCTGGACGCCTTCATGGGCGCGTCGCTGTCCCAGCGGGTAGGCGCTACGCGGGACGCGGCGGAGGCTTAGACGGTGCGTGCAAACTTCCGCCCGGCGGCCATTTCATCGCCAGCTTGGCAAAACTTGACTCTAGGCGAAGAGCAAAGCGCATCAGCTTGCTGAGGAAGCCTCGTCCCACAACAGCGAGACAAGCTCGGCGGCGGGCAAGGCGCGGCTTAGGGGCGCACCTTGTCCAGCCCATTGCGCACCAAAGCCGAACTCGCCTGCGGCCTTCGCAGCAGCGTTGAGCGCCTTCCCGGCGCCGTATGCGATCGGGTAGGCCGGCGCCGATCGGACCGAAGCGGCGGCCCAGTCTGTAAACTTGTTGCCTAGACACCGGGCCGGCCGCCCGGAGATCGCAGCCGTCATGACCGTGTGGCGACCTCCCTTTCCGAGCAGCGCCAACTTATAGGCTTGGTCCGCGTCACTCTCCGGGCAGGCGATGAAAGCGGTTCCAAGCTGCGCGGCGATCGCGCCCAGATCGAGCGCCGCCCGAACGCCTCTCCCGTCCATGATGCCTCCAGCTGCGATAACGGGCAGTCCTGAACGAACGACCAGTAGCCGCGTCAGGGCCATCATGCCCATCTGATCGTCACGCGCCTCGGGATCGAAGACGCCACGGTGGCCGCCGGCTTCCCAGCCTTGCGCCACCACGGCGTCTATCCCGACTGCCTTTGCGGTTAGAGCCTCGGAGAGGCTGGTGGCGGTTGATAGGAGAATGCAGCCGGCTTCCTTGAGGCTCGCGAGCAGGTGCGCGGCCGGCAGTCCAAAATGAAAGCTGACGACCGGAACGGCTGCTGCGACAAGCGTTGCGGACAGCTCCGCGTCATCGTGGAAGCTCTTGTAGATGGTGGCGAGGGTCGTCGGCGGGACAGCGTTGAAGGTGCGGAAGCTCGGCTCCAGCGCTTCCAGCCAGGCGGCCTCGCGAGACGGGTTGGGGACAGGGGCGACGTGCGCAAAGACATTGACGTTGAAAGCCATGGAACTGAGGGCGCGCACGCCTTCAATCATCACCTTCGCCCCGGCCGCATCCGTCGCGCCGACGCCGATCGACCCCAGGCCGCCTGCGTTTGACACGGCTGCCGCCAAGCGGGGGGTCGATACCCCAGCCATTGGAGCCTGGATGATGGGCATGGTGACGCGGAGATGATCAAGAAGGTTCATGGCTTCTAGCTCGCGATCAGCGCGCGCGCCGCCGAGCTCGGCCCGAGGTTCCACAACCTGGACCTG
>CAXTRP010000492.1:0-2464 GCA_964246615.1 uncultured Caulobacteraceae bacterium
CCCCACCACGCTGTGGCTCAGCGACGGCTGGAGCGGATCGCTGGCCCAGGTCAAGGCGCTGCCGCCCAAGTTCGACGCTGCGGGCCTGGTCACCGAGCAGTTCGAGGCGACGTCCAAGGACGGGACCCGCGTCCCCTACTTCGTCGTGCACAGGCGCGACATCCGCTACGACGGAACCAACCCCACGCTGCTTTACGCATACGGCGGCTTCGAGGTGTCGATGACGCCGAGCTACTCGGCGGGCACGGGCAAGCTGTGGCTGGAGCGCGGCGGGGTCTATGTCCTGGCCAACATCCGCGGCGGGGGCGAGTTCGGGCCGGCCTGGCACGAGGCGGCGCTGACGGTGAATCGCCAGCGCGCCTATGACGACTTCGCCGCGGTGGGCCGAGACCTGATCGCGCGCAAGATCACCTCGCCCCGCCGGCTCGGCATCCGCGGCGGCTCCAACGGCGGCCTGTTGATGGGCGTGGAGTTCGAGCAGCATCCGGACCTGTGGCATGCGGTGATCATCGACGTGCCGCTGCTGGACATGCTGCGCTTCGAACAGATCGCGGCCGGCGCGTCCTGGGTCGGCGAGTACGGCACCGTGGCCGACCCCGCCCAGCGCGCCTTCCTGGCCTCCATTTCGCCCTACAACAATCTTAAGAGCGGGGTGGCCTATCCGGAGCCGTTCATCTTCACCACCACCAAGGACGACCGGGTGGGGCCGGTGCACGCGCGCAAGTTCGCCGCCCTGATGGCGTCGATGGGCCTGCCCTACCTCTATTACGAGAACACCGAAGGCGGTCACTCCGCGGGCGCGAACCTGCGCGAAGCCGCCCGCGAGCAGGCGCTGGAGATGACCTATCTGACGATGAAGCTGATGGACTAAGCTGGGCGCTAGGTGGCGACCCCAACACCGGCCAGTCCCCTCTCGTCCGTCTCCCCAGGGCTTGTCCCTGGGGTCCAGGACACAGCGCTTCCGAGCTCAGCGTTGCACCCTGGATGCCCGGAACACGTCTGAGCAAGACGGAGGTTACGGACTCAGAGGGTGCGACTTCGCTTGTTGACGCTCGACGCATCAGCCCTGCCGCCACAGCTCCTTTCGTGTTATCCTCTGCGATGAACGCCATCCTGAGGACCGAGACCCTGGCTTCCGAACCGTCCGTCGAGACCACCGCCGCACCTGCGGACGAGGCGATCACCCAGCTGATCCTGGGCCAACTCGACGACGACCAGGCTCAGGACGTGATCACCATCGACCTGAAGGGGCTGAGCCCGCTGGCGGACGCCATCGTCATCGCCTCCGGCCGCTCCCAGCGCCACGTCTCGGCCATCGCCGACCACCTGCTGCGCAAGCTGAAGGACGGAGGCTATGGCAAGGCGGCGGTGGAGGGGCTGCCCCAGGCGGACTGGGTGCTGATCGACGCCGGCGACATCATCGTGCACCTGTTCCGCCCCGAGGTTCGCGCCTTCTACAACATCGAGAAGATCTGGTCGGTAGAGCCCCCCGCATCGGCGGCGTACGGCCACCATTCAGGCCACAACCCGGCCGCTTGAGGACCGGGCGCGCGCCTTGCGTCTGGCCCTGGTGGCGGTCGGGCGGCTGGGCGTGCGTACCGCCGAAGCCCAGTTGACCGCCGACTATATCGCCCGCGCGACCGCCGCCGGCCGGCCCTTGGGCCTCGGCCCGGTGGAGCTGATCGAGGTGGAGGCGCGAAAGCCCGGCAAGGCCGCGGAGGCCGAGGCCGTCGCCGCGGCCCTGGACCCCTCAGCCGTGCTGGTGGCGTGCGACGAGCACGGCGAGGCCTGGACGTCCCGGGCGCTCGCCCTGCGCATCGCCCACTGGCGCGACGATGGCGTGCGGCGGCTGGCTTTCCTCCTGGGCGGGGCGGACGGGCTGGACCCGGCGCTGCTGGCGCGCGCCAGGACGCGGCTGGCGTTTGGCCCCCAGACCTGGCCCCACGCCCTGGCCCGGGTGATGCTGGCCGAGCAGGTCTACCGCGCCACCACCATCCTCGCCGGATCGCCCTACCACCGGGACTGAGCCGGGATGGCCGGCGCGCTGCAAGGGCCCGCGTGTTTCATCATGTGTTGAGAACTGTGGCGCAGCCCCCGCAAAGGTCACGTTTCGGTAAAATCAAGGACACGCTTGAGGAGCTTGTTGATCGTCGGGGAAGGCGCAGAGGGACGCAGACAATGACGAGCACCGCCACCCCGGGTCGCGATGTCCAGGTGACCGCCGAGGAGCAGACCGTGCTGCGCCGGGCTCGCCGCGACGGCTTCATCGACGCCACGCTTTTCAACCATGGCGACTTCAGCGAGGAGGGCTTCCTGCTCTTCGGCCGGCTGGAAGTGATGTGTCTGAAGGGCCTGCTGCGCTTTGTGGATCGCCTCGGCGAGTGTGAGCGGGCGCCGGGCGACGTTCGGATGGTGTTCGCCCCCGCCTGACCTTTGCAGCTAGGGCGTATTCCCCTATGCTGCA
>CAXTRP010000493.1:0-2443 GCA_964246615.1 uncultured Caulobacteraceae bacterium
TGCTGCTGATCTTCGGCGCCATGTCGTTGACCCAGGCGACGCTCACCTTTCCCGGCATCGCCGGCCTGATCCTGACGCTGGCCGTGGCGGTGGACGCTAATGTGCTGATCTACGAGCGCATGAGGGACGAGGCGCACGCCGGTCGCACGCCCATGATGGCGGCGGACCAGGGCTTTCGCCGCGCGCTGGTGTCGATCATGGACGCCAACGTGACGACGCTGATCGCCGCGCTGATCATGTTCCAGTTCGGCTCGGGCGCGGTGCGCGGGTTCGCCTGGACCCTGTTTGTCGGCGTGCTCACCTCGGTGTTCACCGCCGTGCTGATCACCCAGGTGCTGATCGGCTGGTGGTTCCGGGCCGCCAAGCCCAAAACTCTGCCGATCGCCTGAGGAGGACGCCCATGCGCTGGCCGCTGATCCGCTTCCTGCCCCGCCAGACCCACTTCAAGTTCGTCAAGTGGGCGCCGTTCGCCGCCGCCATCTCCGCAGTCGCGGTGCTCGCGTCGTTCGCGAGTTTGGCGACGCTCGGCCTGAACCTCGGCATCGACTTCAAGGGCGGCATCCTGATCGAGGCGACGACACCCGGGCCCGCGCCGCTCGCCGGCCTTCGCGCCAGCCTGGCCAAGCACGGCGCCCACGATCCTCAGGTGCAGGGCTTCGGTGCGCCGAATTCCGCCATGCTGCGCTTCAAGCCCGACGCCGGCCGCGATCCCGTCCAGACGGTGAACGCCATGCGCACCAGCCTCACACAGGAGTTTCCGGGCATCCAGTTCAAGCGGGTGGAGGCGGTGGGCCCCAAGGTCTCGGGCGAGCTGCTGCAACACGGCTTCCTGGCGCTGGCGGTCGCGCTGGCGCTGATGCTCGCCTACATCTGGTTCCGCTTCCAGTTGCAGTTCGGCCTCGGCGCCGTGCTGGCCGTGCTGCACGACATCGTGCTGACGCTGGGCCTGCTCAGCGTGCTGCAGATCGAGTTCTCCACCACCTCGATCGCGGCCCTGCTCACCGTGATCGGCTACTCCATGAACGAGAAGGTGATCACCTTCGACCGGCTGCGCGAAAACCTGCGCAAGTTCCGCCGTACGCCGCTGCGCGACGTCATCGACCTGTCGGAGAACGAGCGGCTGTCGCGGACCCTGATCACGGGATCGACAGCTCTGCTCGCCCTGGCCGGCGCCCTGGTGTTCGGCGGCCCGGTGCTGTTCCCGCTGGTGTTCACCATGGTGTTCGGCATCCTGATCGGCACCTACTCCTCCGTCTACGTCGCCCTTCCGCTGGTGCTGGTCTGGGGCGTCAAGCGCGGCGAGGAGGCGGCGACGCTCGCCAAGGGCGCCGCCAAGGCGCGGCCCGCCGTCGCCCGACCCTGACCGTGGCCGGCCCGCCCCAGACGCCCCTGGTGATCGACGCCTTTGGCGGCGGCGGCTTCCGGGTGTCGGGAGAGCGGATCGAGGGCGCCATCCTGATCCTGCAGAACACGGTGCGGCCCTGGCCGGTGCGCGCGGTCCAGGCGCTTGAGCCCCACGACCTTTATCCCGTCTCGCGCCTGGGCCCGCTGGAGGTCGAGGTGCTGCTGCTCGGCATCGGCGCGACGATGGCGCTGGCGCCCAAGCCGGTCCGAGAAGCCCTGCACAATGCAGGCGTCGGCCTGGACGTGATGAGCACGCCCGAGGCTTGCCGCATGTACAACTACCTGGCCGGCGAGGGCCGCCGCGTCGCCGCCGCCCTGCTGGCGGTCTGACGCGCATGCCCACGCCCCTCGTCGCGCCCCCGGCCGACGAGAGCCTGGACGCGCGCATCCGCCGGCTCGACCCCGACCGCTGGCTGGCCAGCCGCTTTGTAACCGATCCGGGCGCCCGCGCATCCATCATCGCCGTCTTCGCCCTGAACGACGAACTGGCGCGGGTGGGGGAAGCCGTCAGCAACCCGCTCGCGGGTGAGATCCGCCTGGCGTGGTGGCGCGAGCGGATCGAGGCCATCGCCGCCGGCCAGCCCCCGCCCGGCCAGCCGGTGCTGCAGGCTCTCGCGCCCCTCATCGCCAGCGGCGTATTGCCATCGCCGCTGCTCGACGCCCTGGTGGAAGCCCGCCACGCGGACCTTGAGCCTGCGCCCTTCGCCGACGACGCATCCCTGGCTCGCTATCTGGACGGCACGGCCGGTGCGGTCATGGGTCTCGCCGCCCGGGTCCTCGATCCCGAGGCCCCGTTGCGCGCGGTGGTGGAGGCCGGGCGCGCCTGGGGCCTGGCCGGGCTCTACCGCACCCGCGCGCTCTGGCATGGGCGCGGGCGCAGCTGGACGCCCGTCAGCTGGCAGGTGGCGGATGAGGCGTCCGTCGCCCTCCGGGTGCGCGACGAGGTGCAGGCGGCGCTGACCCGTTCGGCCACCGAGTTGCAGGCCCTCTCGGTGTCGGCCTTCCCGGCCATCGCCTACGCCACCTTGGCGAGGCCTTA
>CAXTRP010000494.1:0-2443 GCA_964246615.1 uncultured Caulobacteraceae bacterium
CTTCGCCTTCAGCCGGAGGAGGCCGGCCGGGCTGGCGTCGAGGCTCCCGTCGAGCGCGGCGTCCCCGAGCCCGCCGTCGAACGGCGCCCGCAGGCGCTTCAGCCTGGCGGCGTCGATCTGGTCCTCCGCCTCCTTGTCGCCCGCGACGGGCACGACGCGCACCCGTGCAGAGCCCGGATCGGCGCGCCGGTTCACCCGGCCGAGGCGCTGCACCATCCGCTCCCAGGCGACGAGGTCGCAGACGAGGTCGTCGGCATCCAGGTCCACGCCCACCTCTCCCGCCGAAGTCGCCACCAGGAAGGCCGGCTCGGCCGACGGTTCAGGCGGACCGCCCGCCAGGAAGCGCCTGAACACCGGATGGAGGACCAGCGCCTCGCGCTCGCGGAACCGCCGCTCGCCCACGAGCAGCGCCGTCAGCTTCGCCCCCTTGCCGTAGCCGCCCTTCGCCGCCGCCTGCTTCTCCAGCAGCGCCTCCACCTGCTGAGCGGTGCGGCGACTGTTGCAGAAGATCACAACCCGACGCGCCGCCCCGTCCTCGCCGACCCTGAGATCCCAGGCGAGCCCGGCGAGCGTCTCCGCCAGCTTGGGCGGCGCGGCCTCCGGCTCAAGCCGCACGGACTTCGGGGCGTTCAGCCGCGCAGCGGTGCGCTCGTCCGCCCAGTCCTCGTCCCCCAGGCTGAAGACGTTTTCGTCGGGACGCTCGGCGCCAGTGGCCGAAAGGCTCAGGGTCACGAGCGGCTTCAGGGCCGCTGGCCGCGCTTCGCCAAGCGCCGCGGCGTCTTGCTCGACCAGCTTCGCCGCGCTCCGCAGCATCGCTTCAAACGGCGCGGCCAGATGCGCCTCGTCCAGGAGCACCAAACTGTCCACACCGAGCAGCGCCGCGTGGACCGGCCGCATCCAGCGCGACACGCCATAGCCGCTGAAAAGCAGGCGCGAGCCCACCATGTCCACCGTGCCCACAACGATGGCTGCCGACGCAGGGTCGTCGAACCAGCGCCGGTTGTCCAGGAACTGGCCCCGCAGCGTCGAGACCGGTAGGTGGGTTAGCTCGACCTCCAGATCTGGCCGGAGGGGGCGGAGCTGCAGGCGCTCGCGAACCTCCTCGTGACCTTCGCCGATCAGCTTTTCAAGCTTGAGCGCCAGCATCCGGGCTTCGACCGAGGCCTGGTCCACCACCGCCCGCCGGTCGACCACATAGACCAGCCGCCGCGGCAGGTCAGCGCCGTTGATCTTTGCAGCCAGCCAGACGGCCAGCACCGAGGTCTTGCCGAGCCCGGTCGGCAAATCCAGCCGGTCCGGAATGCCCCGAGACGCACCGGACTGGCCCATGAACCGCCCGTACAGCCGCCGCTGCCACGGATACGGCTCACGCCCGGTCAGCCGCCCGAACAGCTGGTCGAAGTCTGACAGGTCCATCATTCCCCCATCATCAGCTGATAACAATTCCTGCGTGCAAGCAAGCGTCACGCCTTCTCCCCGCCTTGAGGCGGAAAGGCGAGCGCGCGTGCTTCAGGAAAAAGCTTTCCCTGAAGCACTTCCGCGATGCGTGCGGGGTTGACATCGAATGCCGCCGAAAGGCGGCTGTAGGCTTCACCGCGGGCGCGTAGGAGATGGATCAGGACGGCATCGGCGAGAGTAAGACGCCGGGAGACGGATTGAGCACGCATAGCAACCACCTTTCATGGTGGCGGTCAGCACGAGGCGCGTTATAGTTGGCTCGCTTGCAAGAGCCCTGCGCCACGGCCCAGCCGCCGTGTTACGGGAGTGGTGGGCGTTAGCGCGCCCACCACGTTCAAACCGCTAGCAGCTCGCCTTTGGAGGGTCAACAAACATCCCGATCCGATCATGCCCCAATTTTCTATTACAAAGGGATTGTTCAACTGACGAGCCTGTTGTAGTTAGCTTCTGCCGGGCTGGCTCACAGGACGCTCTACCCTTGTGCAGCGCACTTCCGGGCTGAACAGCCCGGACCTCATTGAAGCGTGATCGGAAACTGAGGGAGGATCTCGCGCCCCAAACGCCGGCTCGGTACTTTGGCCCGCATTTTGCATCTCCCGGTTACAGGAGGTGGACCATGCCGCCTGACGAGAGTGCAACCGACGCGCCTCCGCAGCCCCGAGTGGCTCAAGGCGAGCTTCAGCTGTTCGCCCCCGGCGCGCAGGTGGACGAACCGCTCGTGCCCGCCCGCATGGTCAACGAGTGGATCTACTGTCCCCGCCTCGCCTTTCTGGAGTGGGGGCATGGCGAGTGGGCCGGCAACGCCGACACCGCCGCCGGGAACCGCACCCACCGCGCCACCGAGGACGGGCGCGCCCCTGCCCTCCCCAACCCCGACGCGCTCGACCCGGACACGCGGCTGAAGACGCGGCGGCTGCACCTCGCCTCCGAGCGGCTGGGGCTCCTGGCCGAGATCGACGTGCTGGAGGCGGAGGACGGGCGCGTC
>CAXTRP010000495.1:0-2442 GCA_964246615.1 uncultured Caulobacteraceae bacterium
CCCCTGGACCGGCTTGACTTAAGTATTGGATTCCAAAGGCTTGCCTTTGGCGGAGTTTGAGGCAGAGCCTCAACCTTGCTTGCGCTACCAACTACTTCCAGGATTTGTCAGCATGATTTGGTCATGTCCACGATCGTAAAACTCGGCCGCCGCGGGTGCGGACGTCGTCCGGTCTCCCGAAAGCCGGCGGCGGTGTAGAGCGCGATGTTCCGCTCCATGCGCGCGTTCGTGTAGAGGCGCAGCTCGGGCACCTCCCAGGAGCGCGCCCTGTCCTCCGCCAGGCGCAGCAGGGCCAGTCCGTGGCCCTCGCCCTGGCGGCCGGGCAGGACCGCGACGCTGTAGATCATCGCGTGGTCCGGGTGCCGTTCGAGCACGAGCAGGCCCACGACGGTTCCCAGGACCTCGGCGAGGTGGACCTGTCCGGCCTCGACCCGTGGCCAGTGGTCCTCCGTGGCGGGCAGGGGCGGATGGCCGAGCAGGACGGTGTAGGGCGCGTAGGCCGCCTCCGTGAGCGCCTGCACCGCCCCGAGGTCGTCGGCCCGCGCGAGGCGGAACGAGCGGGCAGGCGGTGCCGCGCCCGGCGGAGGCGCGTCAGTCATCGGCCAGCACCGCCCAGCGCTCGTGGTCGCGCCAGGCTCCGTCGATGCGCAGGTATCGCGGCGAGAAGCCCTCGCGCCGGAAGCCGACGCGGCGGACGAGGGCGAGCGAGCGGGCGTTGCCGGGCTGCACGTTGGCCTCGACGCGGTGCAGATTCGCCGCGTCGAACGCGTGACGAACCGCCAAGCGCACGGCCTCCGTCATCAGACCGCGCCCGGCGAGCGCCGCGTTGCCGTAGAAGCCGAGATAGCAGCTTTGCGAAGCACCGCGGCTGATCTGGCTCAGGTGCGTCACGCCCGCGACGGCGCCGGACCGTTCCTCGCGGGCGACGAAGGCGAGGTCCGTTCCTTCGGTCAGGCCGCCGAACCACCGGTCGAAGCCGTCCTGGTCGACGAACGGGTGCGCCCAGGGCGCGTGGTGGGCGCGGCTGTCCCGGTTGGCCCGGATCAGCTCGGCGGCGTCGGTGCGAGCGACGGGCGACAGAGTGACGATGGGCATGCCTGGATAGTAGGGCGGCTGGGGCCGCGAGGCCATCACCTCGCCGGTCTTCCATCTCCTCATCGATGCCAAGCGGCCGAATGCATGGAGGCCGGACATTGCCCCGCGTTTCATGCCCGTGACCGCAACACCGCCCGGCCGCGTCGCTGGCAATACCGGGCCCTGGATGCGGACGGTGGGGCAGACAAGGCCAGGAGCTGCGACAGAGGCTCGTCCTCAAACCCTGGGCTCAGATGCGGGGGGCGCCATCGGGCTTGGCCTTTTGGCGGGTCTGGGCGGAGTCCAGGCCGGCTTGACTCCGTGTCAACGACCATGGCCGCCGCGACAAGTCGGCAGGCTGTCCGACGGCAAAGCATCCGTGCTGCAAGAAATGGACGGTCTGGTCCATGACCTGGCGGTTCCACATCATCATGGCGTGCGTGGCGTGGACGACCATGTGGTCGGCCATGCCGTCGACCCTCGTCCGCGCCACGCAAACCCTGCCGTCGTTGGGACCCGGGATGAGCAGCCAGGACAGCGGATCTATCGAGCGGTCGCCCGCGATGACTCCCAGCGGATAGTCCACGGTTCCCAGCAGGTCGCGAAGCTGTCCGTCCCGCCGCGTGCCGAGCTGCGCGCCGGCCGGTCCGAAGAAGCGCCGGTAGACCCGGTTGCCCGCCAGCAGGTCGGCGATCTCGCTTCCCTGGCTGGGCGGCGCCAGCATCACGGCGCGGCCCATGGCGGGCGGCCGATGGCAGGCGATGTAGGCTCGCGCCAGAAGGCCGCCCATCGAGTGTGTCACGAAGTGGACGCGCCCATCCTGCCCGCCCACGAAGGCGTCCGCCCTGCGATGGACTTCCTCGACAAGGTCCTCCAGCGGCTTGCGGCGGGCGGGGTAGTCGAGGTTCAGCGTCCTGTACCCTGCCCCGGCGACCGCTCGCTCGAGCCTGGTCAGCGAACCGGACCTGCGCGCGATCCCGTGCAGGAGAAGCACCCGGTCCACACCCATCCCGCCCGGGCCTGCGCTCCCGGTGTGGCGCCGGGTGCCGCCGGCGTGCGGAATGCCCCACGGGCGGGATACTTTGCCCTCCAAGGTCACGGGCGTTTCCTTGCCAGCCTGCCGGTCTCGCACGAACCTGACCGGAGCAGGCATGAAAGGCAGTCGTGGCAGGTTCGCAAGGCCCGCGGCCTGACAGGGACATGCCGCTGCGTCCGGCTCCGGCAGGCGCGCGCTGCCGCGTCGGCGCGCGGTTGGTGCGGGATCAGGGTGCCTCCTGCGTCTGGATCGACGGCGGCATCCCTAGAACCCGACATAGCGTCCGGGCCGGTGGTTGAGCAGCAGGATCAGGTCGAACAGGAACGCGCTCA
>CAXTRP010000496.1:0-2437 GCA_964246615.1 uncultured Caulobacteraceae bacterium
GCGCAGCGGTGGCGCTTTGCGTAGTCGCTCGCCTGCACGTCGCCGCCCGGACGCAGCTGCCGCGGTCCTGCGCCCTGATCCTGCGGCCATTCCCCGCCTGGATCGCCAGACCGGGCGAACCTGGCCCACCCGGCCTGCATGCGGTCGGACAGCGCCTGCTGTGCGGGATCGAACCTGGCGGGATCGGCCACTTCCCAGGGCGTCTGGAAAATGTAGGCGATCTCGGAGGTGTGAAACGCCTTGAGCGGTGGAGTGAACGGCGCGCGGGGTAGGGACAGCACCGCGTTGGGGTCGTCGAACTCATAGGCGTAGACCCGCGTGCGGCGCTCCAGCAGGGCGTTGGTAGTTAGCGCTGGGCAGGCGAAAGTAGAGTCGGTGACCACGTCCACATAGGCGTCGGCGTAGTTCCGGGCGGCCTCGTCAGCATACTCGGCGAGCACCTTTGCAGTCTTGTCCAGGAAGAAGTCGCCGATGATCTTCTCGTAGCTCGCCTCGCTATACAGCTCGCCCTTGAAGCGGTTCAGGTTGAGAAACAGCCGCGCCTCGTCGTGGTTGGTGCCGTCGATCACCGGGACGGCTGCGAAGCGCCCCTGCTCCAGAGCCTGTCTCGGCGATATGGGAAGCACGGCCGAGCCGTAGGCGTTGGTCCAGGAGTCCTTGCCCAGCAGGCCGCGGCGGTGCGGGCTGGCGTTGAGCAGGCGCTTCGCCGGCAGGGCTCGCAGGCATGCGGCCGCGGTCGCCGGATCGCCGCAGCCGAGATCGGCCGCCATCTGCATCCCGCCCGCCTCCGCAGCACGCTCGCTGACAGCCGAGTCCGGCGAGGTGCAGGCGCCGCTCTCGATGATGGCGCGTTGGAACAGCCCCTGCGCGCCCGGGGCCGTCAGCTGCTCGCACACGTTCCAGCCGCCGGCCGACTCGCCGAAGATGGTGACGTTGGCGGGGTTTCCACCGAAGGCGGCGATGTTGGCCTTGACCCAGCGCAGCGCCGCCTGCTGGTCCATCAGGGCGTAGTCGCCCGAACCCTCGCCCTCCGCCCGCAACGCGGGATGGGCCAGGAAGCCTAGCGCGCCTAGGCGATAGTTCATCTCCACCGCCACCACGCCCTGGCGCTGCGCCAGCCGGCTGAGGTCGTACTGGGCGTTATAGCCGATCGCATCGGCGCCGCCGTAGATCCACACCATGACCGGCAGGCCGGTCTCGGCGTGGTTGAACCCGGCGGGGTTTGGGACGGGCGCGTAGACGCTGAGCGTCAGGCAATTCTCCGACTGCGGCCCCGAGCCGGGCACCGCCGCCTGGGGACACAGGGCGCCGCCGTGCGTGGCGTCGCGGGGCCCGCTCCAGGATACGGGCGGCTGCGGAGGACGCCAGCGAAGCGCCCCGACCGGGGGCGCGGCGTAGGGCAGGGCGAGGAAGGCGCGGCCCTCGGGCGTCTGGACGCCGCGAACGGGGCCGTCCGCTGTGGCCACTACGTCCGGCCGGGCCGACGGACTGTGGACGAGATAGGCCACGTCTCCGGGCCGCACCGCGATGCAGCCGCCGAGCCCAAGGCCGCTCGCCAGCAGAGCGACCAGCGCGGCCGAGCGGCGGCTTGAGGCGCGGCCGATGGCTTCGCCACGACGAGATCGGGCGACGAAGGTGCGAAGGCTCATGGCGGCTCCCTGGGCTTTCGCCGGGTGAAGGCTCTCGATGAGCTTGCCGTCGGAACGGCGCGGACGCGTTTCGGTTCGCCGCCAGCGATCGGACCTGGACCGTGCAAGCCGGCTCCCACACAGTCCAGCCGGAATGGAGGAAACCGACCGATGGCGAAGGATGGACTGGCGCTGGTGGGCGTCGCCGTGCTGCTGGCGAGCTTCCTGCTCAGGCTGAACCCGTTGCTGGCGGTGGTGCTGGCGGCGGCCTCGGCGGGCCTTGCAGGAGGTCTGTCGCCGCTGGCGGTGCTGAAGGCTTTCGGCCACGCCTTCAACGAGAACCGGTACGTCAGCCTCGTCTGGCTCATCCTGCCTGTCGTCGGCCTGCTGGAGCGGCATGGGCTGCAGGAGCGCGCCCGGGCGCGGGTTGCCGCGATGCGAGGCGCGACGGCGGGCCGGCTGCTGCTGGGCTACATGGCGCTGCGCCAAGCGACGGCGGCGCTGGGGCTGGCGGCGCTCGGCGGCCATGCGCAGATGGTCCGCCCGCTTGTGGCGCCGATGGCCGAAGCCGCCGCCGAGGCTCAGGCCAAGGTTCAGGCCGAGGCTCAGAACCAGACCCGGGCTGGCGGCGGCTCGGCGCAGCTGTCCCAAACGGTGCGGGCCTATGCGGCCTCGGCGGACAATATCGGCGTCTTCTTCGGGGAGGACATCTTCATCGCCATGAGTTCGATCCTGCTGATCCGCGGCGTTTTGCAGGGCTCAGGCGTGAGCGTGGAGCCGCTGCGGCTTTCGCTCTGGGCCATCCCCAC
>CAXTRP010000497.1:0-1099 GCA_964246615.1 uncultured Caulobacteraceae bacterium
GCCGCGGTGTGAACGCCGCGCGCCCGCAAGGCGGCGTCCAGGGCGTGAGCCACGCCGCCGACGCCGCCGTGGGGGTGCATGCGCCGCACCACCTGAACGATCTCGAGCCCGGCCCCCGCCGCAGCCGCGCTCCTCCCGCCCAACGCGCACCCCCGATTGCCAGCATCAAGATACACGGCAAGCTTGCATGAGGGATGCGCTTGCGCTTGTATCCTCGGCGGTGGTTTGCCGCAGGGGGCGCGGCTCATTCTTCTGCAACCGTTGGTCATCCGTGCAGCCGTGCGGCCAGGCGCGTCCCGGCGCGCCAGGCTGTTCCTGGCGCAGTCCATCAGGCTGAGGCTGGCGCAGCATCGGCGGGCGGGCGTGCGGCCGTGGATCTGGGCGGCGCTCCTGGTCTGGATGACGGGTCCGCTGCAGCTGTTCCTCTCGGGTGTCGATCCGGCCGCGCCTGCGGCGGCGCAGGGTGCGACGCCGCTCTATCGCTACGCCCGCTACGCCTG
Source organism: uncultured Caulobacteraceae bacterium (assembly GCA_964246615.1). GTDB lineage: Bacteria > Pseudomonadota > Alphaproteobacteria > Caulobacterales > Caulobacteraceae > CAHJWH01. The sequence goes on from CAXTRP010000497.1 coordinate 501, forward strand.
CGTCCTGCTGCCGTTGCTGGCTGTGCTTCGCCATCGCGAGGCGGCCTTGCGGCTCGCCAAGGCGGGGTGGCCGCTGCTCGGCTTCCTGGCCTATGCCGGAGCGAGCCTGGCATGGTCGCAGGACCGGGCCGCGTCTGCGCAGGGGCTTCTGGCCGGGGCGCCGATGCTGGCGACAGCGCTCGCAGCGGCGGTCGTGCTGCGGCCCGGGCGGCTCGCGCAGGCGCTGCTGACCGCGCTGACGCTGTGCGTGCTCGGCAGCCTGCTGGCGGTGGCCTGCCTGCCGCACTTCGCCGTGGCGGGTCCGCACGATGCGCTGGGTGCGAGCGCGCCGGGCGACTGGCGGGGGCTCTACGGGCACAAGAACACCTTGGGCCACGTCGCAGGCCTCGCCGCTGCGGGGCTTGGAACCCGGGGCGGACGGCTGGTGCGGCCGCGGGCGCTGCGCTGGGCCGGGCTCGCCGCAAGCCTCGCCTGCCTGGTGGGCGCGCGCTCCATGTCGGGCGTCGCCCTGGCGTTCGCCCTGCCGGTGATCGATAGGCTGATCCAGCCGCGCGGGCTGGCCCGGCTGGCCATCGCCGGCTTCGGAGCGGCTGCGGCTG
>CAXTRP010000497.1:1109-2419 GCA_964246615.1 uncultured Caulobacteraceae bacterium
GCTGGCGGCCCTCGAGGCGGCCGGCGAGAGCACGCGGCTGCGGCTGCTGGCGCTTTCGCCGGCCGCGCCCTGATCCTGGCCGCGGGGCTGGCGGCGCTCGGACGCGACGCGACGCTGAGCGGCCGCACCGCTATCTGGCGGGCGGCGGGCGAGCTGGCGCCGCGCCATGCGCTTGCGGGATGGGGCCTGAACTATTCGGTGTCGCCCGAGGTGGCCGCGCGCCTGACGGTCCTGTTCGGCGTCAACCACGTGCACAACGCTCTGCTCGACGTTTTCATCAACCTGGGCGGGGCCGGCGTGGGGCTGCTGATCCTGGCGGTGGGCGCCGCCCTGCTCGCCGGGGCGCGCAGCCGGACGCCCGCTGCGTCCGCGCCCCGCGCGACGCTCGCCCTGCTCGCCGCCGGATGGATGCTGTCCGGCTTGACGGAGGACATGGCCGTGCGCGCCGAGGGACCGGTCGCCCTGCTCGGCCTGTGCGCGCTGTTCGGCCTCTATGCGCTCCGGGCTGAACGGCGCTCGTTCCGGCGTCCCGTGTTCGGCTTCAACACCGCCTGGGCCGCGCCCCTGAGGGCGCCGCGATTGCCGGCGGAGCGATGAGGATCGCGCTGATCGCCAGCGGCTTCGTCGACTACTCGCTGGAGCTGGCGGGCGCCCTGGCGGCGAACCACACCGTGCGCGTCTTCGCCGATCGCTCGGCGCTCTCGCGCGAGCGGGGCGACGTGGCCGCACCCGCTGGCGTGACGGTGCAGGCCTTCAGCCAAGCTGGCCTGCTCCAGCGCTGGGGTGGCGTGGGGCCGCTCGCGACGGCCCTGGCCCGCTGGCGGCCGACCGCCGTGCTGGCGCACGAGCACGCCCATCCGCACCTGAACTGGCTGATGCGGATGGCGCGCGCCATCGCGCCCCTCGGCCTGGTGGTGCACGATCCCGAGCCGCACCCAGGCCGCGACAGCGACTTCGCCCAGACCCGCAGACGAGAGATCGCCGCCCAGCGCGCGCTGGCCAGCCACCTGTTCACCCACGATGCGGCGGGCGGCGAGCGCCTCGCTAGGCTGACCGGCCAGCCCGTGACACTGCTGCGGCACGGCCCGATCCTGCGTCCTGCCGCGCCGCCGACCCCACCCTCCGGCGAGCGGCGGGTGCTGATGTTCGGGCGCATGGAGGCCTACAAGGGCCTCGACGTCCTGTTGTCGGCGGCCCGGCGGCTACAGGCGGGCCGCACGCCGATCGCACTGGAACTGCTCGGTGCAGGTCCTGAGCTCGACCGGCTGGCTCCGGCGTTCCGGGGTCTCGGCTGCGCCGTGCATCCCGCC
>CAXTRP010000498.1:0-2387 GCA_964246615.1 uncultured Caulobacteraceae bacterium
GCCCAGGATCGGGGTGTCGCGAGAGATGTCTGCGGCCTTGACCACGTAGGGGGCGGAGAAGCGCGAGGCGCCTTCGACCACCACGCTGGAGACGCGGAAGCCCGCGCGCCCCAGCCCTGCAGCCACGTCGGACTGCAGGGCCGTGGTCAGCGCATGCGCCCGGCCGCCGGTGGCCAGCATCAGGCCGACACCGCCGCAAAGCACCACCGCTGCGGCCGCCATGGCCACGGCGGGCTGCAGCCCCACATCGGCGCGGCCGATCTTGCCGGGCTCGTACGGGCTTTGCGCAGCGGCCTTGGCGGGCGCGGGTCCGCGCGGACCCTTGCCGCCCTTGCGAGGCTTGGGGCTTGCTCCCCGCATCACCGCGGGCATGAAGCGTCCTGTACGATCCAGTGCACGAGGCGGTCGAAGTCCCATCCTGTGTAGGCGGCCTGCTCCGGCGCGAGCGAGGTGGGCGTCATGCCGGGCTGGGTGTTCACTTCGAGTAAGACCAGATCACCGTTAATGTCGTCATAACGCAGGTCCGCGCGGGTCAGCCCGCGACACCCCAGAGCCGCATGAGCGCGGACCGACAAGTCCATGGCGCGGCGGGTGATTTCCGGCGGCAGGTCTGCCGGAACGATGTGGCGGGAGCCGTTCTGGCCGTATTTGGCCTCGTAGTCGTACCAGCCGGCGGTCGCTACGATATCGGTCACCGCCATTGCTCGTGGACCGCCCGCCTCGCCCAGCACCGCGACACAGATCTCGCGTCCGGCGATGTAGGGTTCCACCATGACCTGTTCACCAAAGGTCCAGTCATCGGCGCCCACAGCCTGGGGCGGGGCGTCGGCGGTTTCGAACACCAGGAAAACGCCCACCGACGAGCCTTGCGCGTTCGGCTTGACCACATAGGGGGGCGGCAGGACGTGGCGGCTCGCCACCTCATGGCGGTCGTACAACCCGCCCCCCGGCACGACCACACCCGCCGCCGCCAGCACCGCCTTGGCCTTGGCCTTGTCCATGGCCAGCGCCGAGGCCAGCACGCCGGAGTGGGTGTAGGGAAGATTCAGCGTCTCCAGCACTCCCTGGACACAGCCATCCTCGCCCCATGCCCCGTGCAGGGCGTTGAAGACGATGTCGGGCTCGGCGGCGGCGAGTTGGCTGGCGAGGTCGCGGCCGGCGTCGATGCGGACGACGCCAGCGCCGAGCCGCTCCAGGACCTTGGCGCATTCCTCGCCGGAGACCAGGCTGACTTCGCGCTCGGGACTGAGGCCGCCCAGCAGGACAGCGATGCGGCGGCCGGAGAGGGCAAGGGTGTTCAACATGGCCGCAGCTATGGCGAAGTTCGTAAGCTGGCGGGAGCGGATCGAGCGAACTTTATCGACGCAGTTGAGGCTGAAGGGCCCCCTTCGACCGCTTCGCGGCCACTTTGCCCCGCCGGGGGGAAGATCGAGGTGGCGCTCTTTGAGCCTCCCCCGATGGGGGAGGGGGACCGCGAAGCGGTGGAGGGGGCTGCGTTACCGAGGAAGGTTGTCGGTCCGCCGGATGAAGCCCGCCACGTTGTCGTGCAACGCCTTCAGCGAAGCCTCGTGCGCGTAAACCATGTGGCCGGATTCATAGTAGTGGTATTCGATGTTGCTGTTCAGCGCCTGCGGGATCTGCAGGTGATGGTCTTCGTACCAGCCTTCGTAGAAGGGAGTGGCGAGGTCGTAATAGCCCCCATTGACCATGATCTTCAGGCCGGTGTTGTACTTCATGGCCGAGGCTAGGTCGGGCATGACGTTTTCGATGCCGGAGACCGGCATGGACTGGCCAGGCGGCTGGTGGTCGTTGGCCCAGCTTTTGAACACGTCGATCTCGGGCTTGTAGGTGCGCCCATCACCGTAGCCGAGGTCCTTCCTCACATAGTCGTTGAAGCTGGAGACGTAGGCGGAGCTGATGGCGGCGGACTGGGGATCGTAGTCGGCCTCCTTGCTCAGCGGATCCATGCTGGGACCGGAGAAGCGGGTGTCCAGCCGGCCGGTGGTCAGGCCGTCGACGTCCTGTAGCGTCTTCTCGAACTCGCCACCGTCGATGCGCAGGTTGGCCTTCAGCACGTAGGCGACGGGCAGGCCCGTGTAGCGCGCCAGCTTCTCCGCCACGGCCTGCCTGCGCGCCGGGTCGAGCTCGGAGCCGGCCTGGAGCGCCGAGGCGTACTCGCCGTTGGCGAACTGCTCCACCTCGGCCAGATAGGGCTCCAACTGGGCAGGCCGGCCGCCGGCCAGGCGGTTGTGGTACCAGGCTGTGGCGGCGTAGGTCGGCAAGGTGACCACATAGGCCTCGTCAGTGCCCGGGTTCTGCTCGGGCGAGTCGGCCGACAGGTCGAAGTTCAGGATCTGGGACAGCAGGATCACGCCGTTGAAGTCGAT
>CAXTRP010000499.1:0-2382 GCA_964246615.1 uncultured Caulobacteraceae bacterium
GCCGACGGAGCTTCACAGGATTGCTTCACAAGGCGGCGCGAGCACCCCCATCCCTGCCCTTCCCCCGTCGAGGGGAAAGGGTTCTTTGACGTCCAAGGTCTGGGCGCGCGCCAGCCGGGCGTAGAGGCCGCCCTGGGCGGTGAGGCTCGCATGGTCGCCGATCTCCGCCACACGGCCGGCGTCGATGACGTAGATGCGATGGGCGGCGCGCACGGTGGACAGGCGGTGGGCGATCATAAGCGTCGTGCGGCCGGCCATCAGCCTCTCCAGCGCCGCCTGCACCTTGGCCTCGCTTTCGGTGTCGAGCGCGCTTGTGGCCTCGTCCAGCAGCAGGATGGGCGCATCCTTCAAAAAGGCGCGGGCGATGGCGATGCGCTGGCGCTGACCGCCGGACAGCCGCGCGCCCGCCTCTCCCACCACGGTGTCGTAGCCCGCGGGCAGGGTCTCGATGAACGCGTGAGCGGCGGCGGCGCGAGCGGCGGCCTCCACCTCGGCTTGCGAAGCGTCGGGCCGGGCATGGGCGATGTTGGCGCGCAGGGTGTCGTCGAACAGGAAGGGCTCCTGGGTCACCAGGGCGATGTGGCTGCGCAGCGACGCCAGGGTCACGTCGCGGACGTCGGTCCCGTCCAGGCTCACCCGGCCGCCGGTGACGTCATAGAACCGGGCGATCAGGTTCAAGATCGTGCTCTTGCCACCGCCGGACGGGCCGACCAGGGCCACCGTCTCCCCACGCCGCACCTCCAGCTCCACTTGACGCAGGGCGGGAGCCTCGGAGCCGTAGGCGAAGTCTACCGCCGCGAACCGGATGTGGCCCTGGGTGCGCGCCATCGGCCGGGCGGAGGGGGCGTCCACCACCTCGGCTTTCACGTCCATGGCGGCGAGCAACCGGCCAGCCGCGGTGAGGCCTTCGGTGAACACGGTCTGCAGGTTGGCCACCTGGCGCAGCGCCTGGGAGGCGGCCAGGAGTGCGGCCAGGAAGGCGACGAACTGGCCGAGCCGCGCGTGCCCGTGAATGGCCTGGTAGCCCGCATAGCCGATGACCACCGCCACCACGACCATGCTGACCGCCTCGGTCACCGGCGATGCGGCGGCGCGCACGTTGGCCCCGCGGATGATGAAGCGCTGGCGGCGGGTGATCACGTCCTCGACCCGGGCCTGCTCATAGGCCTCGCGGTTGTCGATCTTGATCAGCTTGACGCCATCCAGGCTCTCCATGACGGCGGTGGACAGGGCGGACGTCTCCGACATCGCACCCTCGGCGGCCTTGCGGGTGGTCTTGCGGAAGGCGTTCAGCACGCCCGAAATGACCGGCGCGGCGCAGAGCACGCCGAGCGCCAGCTTCCAGTCCTGGGTCAGCATCACCGCCAGGTTAGCCAGCACCGTCACCAGGGCCTGGGTGTAGTTGACCACGCCGGTGGTGGCGGCCTCGCGGATCAGGCCGGCGTCGTACAGCACCGAGGAGACGTGCGCGCCGGTATGGCCAGCACGCAGCCGGGCCAGGTCGGCGTGCAGCAGCTTGCCGAACAGCTCCACCTGGATGTCGCCGACCATACGGTGGCCGATACCGTTGGTGATCGAGGCCTGGCCGATCTGGGCGCCGCCGCGCACCACGCCCAGGCCCACGATCAGCAGGCAGAGCAGGAGCAGCTTGTCGCCCCGCTTCTGCTCGAAGATCAGCTTGACCACGGGGTTCAAGATGCCCGTCAAGGCCGCCGTCAGCAGCCCGACCACCACCGCCAGCAACAGGGCGACGGCCAAACCCCTCCAGCGGGGGGCGAGGTAGGTCCGAAACATGCGCAACGCCAGGACGCGACCGGTCGACGCGGTGTGGCTCTGCGCGACAGGCGCGGTCATCCGGGTGGGGTGGGTCCGCGACCGGGCCGTGTCAAGCGTGAGCCAACGCGCGCGCTCACGGTGCGCCAAATAGGCCGCGGGCTTCCCAAGGCGGCGAGCGCACCCTAGCTAGGCCGTTCATGCACGCCCCCGGATACGATCTGACCCGCTGGCCCGAGCGCGTGCGCGCCTACCGCGACCTTCTCTGGAACGATCACGCCTACCTGCGGATCGCCTTCCGCAACGCCCACCGGGTGGGACCGGACATGGTGCGCACCAACCAGCCCTGGCCGTTCCAGCTTCGCGCCTGGCGGGACCGCGGCGTGAAGAGCGTCATCAACCTGCGTGGCGGCGGCTACGAGACGGGCTTCTACGTGCTGGAGCGCGAGGCCTGCGCGCGCTTGGGGCTCGAGCTCGTGAACTTCGCCGTCGCTTCGCGTGACGCCCCGTCGAAGGGCCAGGTGAACGCGGCGGTGGAACTGTTCCGGACCGTTCGATATCCGGCGCTGATGCACTGCAAGTCGGGGGCGGACCGGGCGGGGTTGATGA
>CAXTRP010000500.1:0-2336 GCA_964246615.1 uncultured Caulobacteraceae bacterium
CTGGATCGCGCCTTCTGCGCCGTGCGGCCTCCGGGTCACCATGCAGAGCCGGACACGGCCATGGGGTTCTGCCTCTTCTCCTCGGTCGCCTTGGCGGCGAGGGCGGCTCAGGCGGCGGGGATCGCGCGCGTGGCGGTGGTGGACTTCGACGTGCATCACGGCAACGGCACCCAGGCGGTGGTGGAGCGCGACGACACCCTGTTCATGGCGTCTGCACATCAGTGGCCGCTCTACCCCGGCACAGGCGCACCATCGGAAACGGGGCTGGGCAACGTCGCCAACGCCATCGTCGCACCCGGGGCCGCGCGGGAAGCCTGGCGTGCAGCGTTTGCGGGGCTGATGCCGAAGGTGGACGCCTTTGCGCCGGACCTGATCCTGGTGTCGGCCGGCTTCGATGCGCACCGGCGCGATCCGCTGGCCCACCAGTTGCTCGAAGCGGAGGATTTCGCCTGGGCCACCCGGGCGATCCTGGAGGTGGCGCGGACGCGTTGCCGCGGGCGGGTTGTCTCCTCCCTGGAGGGCGGCTACGACCTGCAGGCGCTGGGCCAATCGGCCGTGGCGCATGTGCGGGCCTTGGCGGAGGATTAGGGCAGGCATGCGCGACGGCGCCCAGGCCGCGCTGCGCCGTTGACGGCCTCGCAGCGCATGAGCGACGCTATCCAGCCCGCCGCCTCCCAGATCGTAGCCGAGACGCAGTGCAGCGTAGCCCTGGAGCGAGCTGGTAGACCCGGAGCCATCGTGCTGGCCCGTCATGGCGAACCGGCGCTGTCACGCAAGATCAAGCTCGACGCCCGCGCCTACGACCGCTGGTGGGCCGCCTATGAGGCTGGCGGCATCCTGCCGGGCCAAGCGCCTCCGGCCGAACTGCTGCAGATCGCGCGCGAAGCCGACTTGATCATGTCTTCAACCCGTCGCCGCGCCATCGAAACGGCGCAGGCGATTGCAGCCGGGCGGTCGTTCACCAGCGACGCGCTGTTTGTAGAGGCGCCCTTGCCGGCGCCGGCCACCCCCGCCGCGCTCAGGCTAGGTCCCAAGGCCTGGGGCGTGATCACGCGTTTCCTCTGGTATCTCGGCCACAGCGCCGGTCAGGAGAGCCGCCATGCCACCTGGATTCGCGCCCGCGCTGCGGCCGACCGCCTGGTCTCGGAGGCGGAAGGCGGTCGACAGGTCCTTGTCGTCGCCCACGGCTTCTTCAACGGCATGGTGGGGGTCGAACTGACCCGTAGAGGATGGCGCTGCGTGCGCGACCGAGGCTTCAAGTACTGGTCCACGCGGCGGTTCGAACGTCGTTGAGTACGGGAGTGTTGACATGGGCTCGCCGCTTGGTCCTGATCCAGAGATGAAAGCCTTCTATGTCAAAGCCGTCTGGGATGGTGAGGCGCATGTATTCTACTCAGAAACGAACATTCCTGGCTTGACCATCGAAGCGCCGACCCTCGCTGAGTTTCAACAGCTCATCGTCAGCTTCGCCCCTGAGATGCTTGCTGAAAATGTTGGCATTCGAGGTGACATAAAGGTCCACTTTTCCGTGGAGCATGATCTTTCACTTGCAGTCGCCTAGTGACGAAAGATCTCTATCTAGAAATTGCGAACATTTTGACGTTAAATGGATGGTGTAAGACGAACGGTGGCAAGGGCAGTCACGAGAAATGGCGTCATTTGGACGGTCGCACCGCGATTGTTCCCAGAACCCAAAGTCGGCATACGGCCAACGCCGTCATGAAGCAGGCCGGTTTGCCTAAAACGTTCTAAGCGTTTGAGCGGCTTACCGGCATTTGCGCCTTCGATGACGTAGCCGTCATCAAGGTTGGCGGCTCGGTAAGCGCCCGCTAGGAAGGGCTGATGAGCGCCGCGCCCTCGACCCTTCCGCCGGACATCGCCGGCCTCAGCTTCGAGCAAGCGTTGGAGCAGCTGGAGAAGATCGTCTCCGAGCTGGAGTCGGGACAAGCGCCGCTGGAACGTTCGATCGAGATCTACGAGCGCGGCGCCGCCCTGAAGGCCCATTGCGAGGCGCGCCTCGCGGCCGCTCGCCTGCGTGTGGAGAAGATCGTCGTGGGGCCGCAGGGCGAGGCCGCGCGCGCCGACCTCGCGGACTTCTCCTAACAGCCGAGGCTGCGGGAGGGGATGGCGCTGGACCAGCTCGACACCACCATCCAGCTGCGCATGGCCGAGACCTCGGACCTTGTCACCGTCGCCCTGGACCAGTTGCTGCCTCGGGCCGACGGTCCTGAAAGCCGGCTGATCGAGGCCATGCGCTACGCGGTGCTGGGTCCGGGAACCCGCATCCGGCCGCATCTGGCGCTGGAGACGGCGCGCATGCTGGATGTGGACGAGCG
>CAXTRP010000501.1:0-2329 GCA_964246615.1 uncultured Caulobacteraceae bacterium
GCACATCTGCAGGTAGCGCTCGAGCCTGGCGGAGGAGTGCTCAGGTCCCTGCCCTTCGTAGCCGTGCGGCAGCAGCATGGTCAGCCCGCTCATACGCAGCCACTTGCGCTCGCCGGACGAAATGAACTGGTCCACCACGACCTGGGCGCCGTTGGCGAAGTCGCCGAACTGCGCCTCCCACATCACCAGGGTATTGGGGTCGGCGAGGCTGTAGCCATATTCGAACCCCAGGACGGCCTCTTCCGAGAGGGCCGAGTCGATGACCTCGAACACCCCCTGCCCTGCTCGGAGGTTGTTCAGAGGGACATAGCGCTCCTCCGTCACCTGGTCGATCACGGCCGAGTGGCGCTGGGAAAAGGTGCCGCGTTGGCTGTCCTGACCGGACAGGCGTACGGGAAAACCCTCGTCCAGGAGGCTGGCGAAGGCCAAGTGCTCGGCCAGAGCCCAGTCGATGTTCTCTCCGGTATCCACCGCGGTGCGACGTCCGTCGACGACCCGGCGCAGCGTCTTGTGCACCTCGATGCGTTCAGGCACGGCGGTGATCATGTGGCCAAGGTCCCGTAGCTTGACCTCGGGCACGCCCGTATCGCCACGCTGCAGGTCGGCGCCGGGCTCGACCTTGATCCCCGACCAGACGCCGTCCAGCCAGTCTGCCTTGTTGGCGTGGAAGTTCTTGCCCGCCTCGAATTCCTCATCGAGGAAGCTGTCGAACTCGGCGAGCCAGCCATCCACCTCCGACTGCGTGGCGACGCCTTCACCCACCAGGCGCTTGCCATAGATCTCCCGCACCGAGGGCGTGTCCTTGATCTTGGCGTACATCAGGGGCTGGGTGAAGGTCGGATCATCGCCCTCGTTGTGGCCGAACCGGCGATAGCAGAACATGTCGATCACCGTGTCCTTGCCGAACTTCTGGCGGTACTCGGTGGCCACCTTGGCGGCGAACACGACAGCTTCCGGATCGTCGCCGTTCACGTGCAGGATGGGGGCCTGCACCATCAGCGCGGTGTCGGAGGGATAGGGCGAAGACCGGCTGTTCCGCGGGCTGGTGGTGAAGCCGATCTGGTTGTTGACGATGAAGTGCACCGTGCCGCCGGTGTTGTAGCCCTTCAGCCCCATCAGCATGAAGCATTCCGCGATCACGCCCTGGCCGGCGAAGGCGGCGTCGCCGTGCAGCAGGAGCGGCATGACCTTGCCGCGATCGGCGGTCTCGTCCTCGCGGCTGTCGATGGTCTGCTTGGCGCGCGCCTTCCCGATCACCACCGGGTTGACGATCTCCAGGTGCGACGGGTTGGCCGTCAGCGACAGGTGGACGCTGTTGCCGTCGAACTCCCGGTCCGAGGAGGCGCCCAGATGGTACTTCACATCGCCCGAGCCCTCGATGTCGGACGGCAGCGAGGTCCCGCCCTGGAACTCGTGGAAGATCACGCGGTAGGGCTTGCCCATCACCGCGGCCAGCACGTTGAGCCGGCCGCGGTGGGGCATGCCGATGACGATCTCGTCCACGCCCAGCGCACCGCCGCGCTTGATGATCTGCTCCAGGGCTGGGACCATCGACTCCGCCCCGTCCAGGCCGAAACGCTTGGTTCCGGGGAAGCGCTTGTGCAGGAAGCGCTCGAAGCCTTCTCCCTCGATGAGCTTCTTAAGGATCGCCTTCTTGCCATCCGGCGTGAAGCTGATCTCCTTGTCCTTGCCCTCGATGCGTTCCTGGATCCAGGCCTTCTCGTTGGGATCGGAGATATGCATGTACTGCACGCCGACATTGCCGCAGTAGGTACGGCGCAAAATCACGAGGATTTCGCGAAGCGTCGCGGTCTCCAGACCAAGCACATAGTCGAGGAAGATCGGCCGCTCAAAATCGCGTTCTGCGAAGCCGTAGTTTGCGGGCTCGAGCTCGGCGGTCTGCACCTTCGGCTCCAGCCCCAACGGATCAAGGTTGGCCTGCAGGTGGCCGCGAATGCGGAAGGCGCGGATCATCATGATCGCGCGCACCGAATCGAGCGTCGCGGCTCGCACGTCGGCAGGAGAGGCCCCGGGCGTCTTCTCGGTGATCGCCTTGGAGACCTTGGCCTCGATCGCCGGCCACATCCCGTCGATGGCCGACAGCCACTCCGGCCGCGGGGCCGGGGTCGGCGGTCTGGTCCAGCTGGGCTCCGCCGCAGCGGCTTCTATGGTCGGTTTGGCTTCTTGCAGGCTCTCGAAATAGGCGCGCCAGGACGGCTCGACGGAGTTGGGGTCCTTCGCATAGCGCTCGTAGAGATCCTCCACGAAGGCGGCGTTGCCGCCGTACAGGAAGGCGGTCTCACCGAAGACCGGATTGGCCCGAAGGGTG
>CAXTRP010000502.1:0-2325 GCA_964246615.1 uncultured Caulobacteraceae bacterium
TGGCTCTGCCGGATGAAGGCGTCCACCGCTTCCGCAAGGTAGTCCCGGCTCTTGCGGATCAGATCAACGCCGAGCGCCTTGTAGGGCTTGTGCGCCAGGTCGGCCGCAGCCCGGTTCCACAGGTCGCCCTCCGTGACCGGCGAGGCGTCGCCCAGGGCGCGGCTGCGCCTCACCGCCTCGTGCAGCGCGCCCTCGGCGATCAGCGTCCAGGTGGCCCCCTTGGCGCGGCTTTCCGCGACATAGGCCTTGAAGCCGGTCACGCCCGCGGTGCCGCGCGGGAACGCCGCGATGTGCTCGCCCGACGTGATGCCCTGGGCCGCGTCGATGGTCAGCGCATCCCCGAAGCCCAGAAGCAGCCGCCCGGTCTTCGGATCGGACAGGCGCCGCCACTCCACGTCGCCGACCCGGCCGTCCTTGTCCCGCAGCCGCAGCCCGGCGTCCGTGCGTCCCACCACCTCGACGACGTTGCCGTTGTTGCCGATCCAGCCGCCGCGGCCGTCGATCCGTGCCCAGGTGCTGCGGAACAGCCGCAGCCGGTCTCCGGTCGCGATCGGCAGGGCGTAGGTCTCGCCCCGCTGGTCGATGGCCTTGTACGCCACCTCGTCCGCGCCGATCTCGCCGCGCGCCTTGCGCCGCTCGCGGATGGCCCGGCTCACGTCGGCGACGTCCTCGTTGGTCGGCACCGACACCGTCACCTGCCGCCCTGAACCCGACGCGCGCAGGTGGTCGCGCCGCTGCATGTAGAGGTCGGCGATGCGCGCGACCACCTGGTCGTGGTCGCCGCCGACCAGGGTGGCCGTGCCGTCCTCCCGCTTCATGCCGAGTGCCTGCGTCACCTCGGCCAGATGATGGTTCCGCCGCTCTTCCAGCGTGGCATCCGACCCGAGGTCCGTGCCGCGGAACAGCCCGGCGATAGTGCGGCCGCGCCCGGTCTCCTGGCGCACGGTGGTCAGCAGCTCCGGCATTGCCGCCTTGGCAGCACGCGACGCATGATCTCGATGGTGTCGCCGGCCTCGATCGCCTACGCCTGTTCCCGGTCGCCGAGGGCCTTGATCGTCATGCCGGTGCGGGCCTGCAGGTCCAGCAGCCGCAGCATGGCGCGCGGCGCGACCTGGCTCACCTCGTCGATCACCAGCACCGTGTTGCGGGTGGGCTGGAACTCGCCGCTGTCGACGGCGGCCAGCAGAGCGGTCGTGGCGAAGCCCCGCTCGATGCCGGCCCCCTTGAGCTCGCGCGCCTGCTTCCAGGCGGTGGCAAGCCCCACCACCTCCCGCCCGCCCGGGTCGTAGCGGGTGTCCGCCCGCCAGGCTGCGACCAAGGGCTGCAGCAGCGTGGTCTTGCCCGACCCGGCCACGCCGGTCAGCAAGGTGAGCCCGCCGCCGCGGCCCAGGGCATAGATGGCGGCGAGCTGCGCCTTCCCGTGCTCCGGTTCGCTGGTGAAATCGAGACCAGAGGCGGCGACCGCGGCCCGGATCGCCGGCGTGGACAGCGCGCCCGAAGTGTCGAGCGCTGCCAGCCTTGCCTCCAGGGCCAGGCTTTCCTCGATCCTGACCTGGGCCGTGTTGGTGACGCGCACCTTCTCGTCGGTGATCCCCGTCACGAGCGCGACGTGCTCGCCCCGCAGCTCGATCCCACGGGTCTCCAGCAACCCCACCACGTGGTCGATGTCCTCGGGACCGTTGCTGCCGACGCCGATGAAACCGCGGGCGACCTGGTAGCGCAGGCGGTCATGGTCGATCACCGCGGCCGTGTGGAACTCGGTCTCGACGTGCCGCGCGGCGAAAGCATAGACAAGGTCGAACCGCTCCTTGTCCGTGAGCCTGGCATGGTCGATGCCTTCCAGCACCGTGGTGTGCGCCCAGCCGATCGCCTCCGCCTGCTCGCGCCACAGCTCGCGGTCTCCCTTGCCGGCGTGCTTGGCCAGGCGTTCCGCGACGCCGGCCTCGCGCAGGATCTCGAACTTCCTGTCGGCCGAGATGCTGTCCCAGTCGAGGCCCTGGCTCTCGGCGAACGCCTTGGCGCCGCGCAGCACCTGCTTGCCGCTCTTGCTGAACGCATCGTTGGCGTGCTGCGGGATCGCGGTCAGCACAATCGCCTTCTCGTCCTTGTCGTAGGCGACCCGTGCGCCGAGCCGGCGCAGCTCGGTGCCCAACCGGTCCTGGGCGTAGGAGCCGAACTCCAGCACCCGGGACTGCAGGCGCTGGGTGTCGAGCGAGCCGATGCGGCCGTCCTCGGTCACGACCATGTTGAACAGGGCGTTGTGGATATGGGCGTGCGGGTCGCCGCCGACCGGCGCGTCGGCCAGGTAGGTGGCGCCGCCCGGCC
>CAXTRP010000503.1:0-2319 GCA_964246615.1 uncultured Caulobacteraceae bacterium
ATGTGGATGGTGTTGTCGCCGGGCAGCACCCGAAACTGCACGGACCTGAAGCTCGGCAGGCCGAGCAGGGTCGGGGGATCGTTGGACAGGCCGTAGGGCTCGGCCGGCAGCCCCAGCCGCGTGCGGTTGAAGCGGCCGTCGCCGTTCAGGTCCTGGTACACCGCGACCTCATACCGCCCTGGTCCCGGCAGCCAGGCGCAGAGCAGGGTGGACGTCGCCTCGCTCGGTCGCCGCACCACAGCCAGCTGTCCGTGATGGGCGAGGAAGCGGCGGCGATCGTCGGGATAGATGGTGGCCGCGACCTGCCCCTCCGCCCGGGTGATGCGATCGACGGAGATGAGCAGTCGCACGTCGGACGGCTGGCCGTCGCAGACCGGCTCGATCGTGCGGACCGGCTCGCTCGCGTGCACGGGGGCCGCCGTGGACAGGGCGAGGGCGGCGCCCGTCGCAAGCGCGGTCCAGGGTCGAAGACGTCCGATCGATCGCGCGGGCTGACGGCTCGGGATCGGTGACATCCGTGGGATCGGAAGCAAACGCGTACCTTTCGACGTGACCGGATGCAGATGCGCCAGAGAGCGGTGGCGAACGCCGCGGCGCTTCTAGCCGTCGGAGAAGGACAGGGTCCAGGCTCCGAGCGCAGCGAACATGGCGGTGGCGGCCCAGGCGGCGATGACCGCGGGCAGATCGCCCGCCTCGCCCAGTGCGGTGAAGAAGCCGTCCGTCATCAGGAACGCCAGCCCCGCTCCCAGCGCAACGCCCAGCGGCGCCACCGGCGAGCGACGGCCGCCGGACCAGACCAGCACCGGCGACGCCAGCAGCAGCATGATCAGTGGGCTGAGGGGCTGGGACAGGGCGTGCTGCACCCGCGTGGCGAGGTCGTGGCCGCCCTTGTCGGTGGGGGCGCCGGACACCCTCGTCCAGGCGGCCGCCAGGGTGGTGGTCTCCTGTGGCGTACGGGTGACGGCGCGCAGGTCGAAGGGCTTGAGCGCCACCTCGCTCCATGCGCCGGATTGAGCGACGCGCACGGTGTCGCCGCCTTCATCCAGGTGGTCTGTCCTGGTGGCGGCGGCTCGCCAGCCGGGGCCCCAGCGCAAGGCCGGCGTGGACGCGCGCTCCACCAGCAGGCCCGTCGGACCGCGCCGGTAGATGCGCACGCCGTGAAGTTCGTGGCCGTGGGCGGCGATCTCGTCGACGTACATCAGGTCCCGGCCGAGCCGCAGCCAGCGGCTGTGGGGCGCGGCGCGATCCTGCGCCGGCGTGGTGCGCGTCCACCAGCCGTCCAGCGCGGCCTGCGCATGGGGCGCCACTTCCGCTGACAGCCCGAACTCCAGCAGCGCCGCCACCATCGCCACCGGCGCCGCCGCCCACATGATCCGGTAGGGGGAGACGCCGCAGGCCTGCATGGCCACGCTCTCGCTACGCTGCCCAAGGGAGAAGAAGGTCGCCGCCGCCCCGACCAGGACCGCCAGCCCCGCCAGCTGCAGGACCATGGCCGGCGCGCGCAGAGCCTCGTAGTGAAGCAGGCCGACGACGCCCAGGCCCCTCGCCAGGATCTTGGGGCCCATCTCCTGAAGGTCCACGATCTGGAAGAAGGCGACCAGGCCCAGGCAGGCGAACCCGGCTCGCACCGCAAACAGCCCGCAGACATAGGCGGGCAGGCTGGAATAGCCGCCTCGGGCTAGGCCCGGCCCGCGCAGCGAGCCCGCCCGTCGCCGGAGCGCTCGCGTCCAGTCGGCGAGGCGGGCGCCGGATCGGGTGATCGGATTGTCGCCAGGCCTGCGGCGGCTGGACAGGTGCACGGCCACGCAGGTGATCGCAAAGACCAGCACGGTCACAACGATCGGCCAGGCCGAGTGCAGCCGCCCGTTCACCACCAGCCCCTTGAAGAAACCGACCGTTTGGTGGAAGCCCGCCAGGCTGACCGCGGCCACGACCAGGCCGGGCGCGCGGCCGCCGCGCTTGCTGGCCAGCGCCAGGGGCAGGGCGAACAGTGCAAGGAAAGGCAGGATCGCCGCCTCCGCCAGCTTCACGGCAAGCTCCGCCCCCACGACCCGCCCGCGTTGACCGCCGGCTCCCAGGTTCTGGACCAGCTCGGGCAGGGTGAGTTCACGCTCGTCGCCGCCGCGGATCATCCGCGCGGCCGGAGCGCCGGCGGGCTCGATCTCGTCGAGCACCTTGAACCGGCCCGCCGTCGCGCCCGACCCGGCGTCGTCTCGCAGCACAACACCGTCGCGCAGCGTCAGCGCCACATCGCGGCCATCGTGGATCAGGGTCCAGGCGCCCTCGCGCGCCGTGGTCACCGTCTCGCCGCCGGAGGGG
>CAXTRP010000504.1:0-2315 GCA_964246615.1 uncultured Caulobacteraceae bacterium
AGCCCGCGCCCTACCGCCTGCGCATCGACTGGAGCGGCGTGGTGCAGGAGACTGAGGACCCGTACGGTTTCGGCCTGCTGCTGGGCGAGCTGGACCTGCACCTCTTCGCTGAGGGCGCGCATTGGCGGCTAGCCGAGCGGTTCGGCGCCCAGGTGCGCGAGTTCGACAACGTTGAAGGTGTCGCCTTTTCCGTATGGGCCCCGAACGCCCGGCGTGTGTCGGTGGTCGGCGATTTCAACACCTGGGACGGTCGCCGCCATCCCATGCGCCTGCGTCTCGAGGCGGGGGTGTGGGAACTGTTCGTACCGCGCCTCAAGGCAGGCGAGCGCTACAAGTTCGAGGTGGTGGGCGCCGACGGCTCGGTGACCCAGCGCGCCGACCCGATGGCGCGCGCCGCCGAGACGCCGCCGGCCACAGCCTCGATCGTTTCGCCACCCATGCGGCACGCCTGGAACGACGCCGCCTGGATGGCGGGACGGACCGCACGCCAGGCGGTGCAGTCCCCGATCAGCATCTACGAGGTCCATGCCGCCTCCTGGTTGCGTCCTTTGGACGACGCCGACACCGTCCTCGACTGGGATGCGCTGGCCGACAAGCTCATCCCCTACGCCGCCGACCTCGGGTTCACGCACCTCGAGCTGATGCCGATCATGGAACATCCGTTCGGCGGCTCCTGGGGCTACCAGCCGTTGGGTCAGTTCGCCCCCAGTTCCAGGTTCGGGCCGCCGGAGGGCTTCGCGCGCTTTGTCGATGCCGCCCACCACGCCGGAGTCGGCGTGATCTTGGATTGGGTGCCAGCGCATTTCCCCACCGATATCCACGGCTTGGCGCATTTCGATGGGACGGCGCTTTACGAGCACGCAGACCCTCGCGAAGGTTTCCACCAGGATTGGAACACCCTGATCTACAATCTCGGCAGGCGCGAGGTGCAGGGTTTCCTGATCGCCAGCGCTCTGTGGTGGCTGAACACCTTCCACGTCGATGGGCTCAGGGTCGATGCCGTGGCGTCGATGCTCTACCGCGACTATAGCCGCAAGGCCGGCGAGTGGGTCCCCAACCGGTTTGGCGGCCGGGAGAACCTGGAGTCCGTCGAGTTCCTGAAGCGGCTGAACCGGATGGTGGCCGAGCATGCTCCCGGCGCTATCACCCTGGCCGAAGAGTCCACCGCGTGGCCGGGCGTCTCTGCTCCAGTGGCGGAGGGCGGCCTGGGTTTCGACTACAAGTGGAACATGGGGTGGATGCACGACACGCTCCACTACATGGAGCAAGACCCGATCCATCGCGCCTGGTCGCACAACGAGATGACGTTCGGGCTGGTCTACGCCTTCACCGAGAGGTTCTTGCTGCCGCTGTCCCATGACGAGGTCGTGCACGGCAAGGGATCGCTGATCGGCAAGATGCCGGGCGACGTGTGGCGGAAGTTCGCCAACCTGCGCGCCTACTTCGGCTTCATGTGGACCCATCCGGGCAAGAAGCTGCTGTTCATGGGTGGCGAGCTTGGCCAGTGGAAGGAATGGAACCACGACGCCGAACTCGATTGGGCGCTGCTGGAGCAACCCCGGCATGCAGGGCTGCAGCGGCTGATCCGCGACCTCAACAGGCTCTATACGGCCGAGGGCGCCCTGCACCGCACCGATGCCGATCCTGCGGGCTTCCAGTGGATCGTCGGTGACGATGCAGGCGACAGCGTCTTCGTCTTCCTGCGCAAGGCGCAGGGTCTGCCGCCTCTGCTGTGCGCCCTGAACATGACGCCAGAGCCCTGGTACGGCTACCGGGTCGGCGTTCCCCAGGCCGGGCGCTGGAGCGAGGTGCTGAACACCGACGCCGCCGTCTATGGCGGGGGGAACCTCGGCTCCGGCGGCTCGGTTGAGGCCGTTCGCGAGGGGCTGCACGGCCAACCGGCGTCGCTTGAACTGGTGCTGCCGCCGCTCGCCATGGTGGTCCTGAAGCCGCTCGCAGCTTGATCGTGGGGGTTTGACGTTTGAGCTACTTGCCGGAGCGGCTGGAGGCCGGATCACCCTATCCGCTGGGGGCGACCTTCGATGGGCTGGGGGTCAACTTCGCCGTCTTCTCAGCCAACGCCGACAAGGTCGAATTGTGCGTCTATAACGCGGACGGCAGCCATGAGATCGCCCGCTACCCGGTCATCGAGTGCACCGACGAGGTCTGGCACGGATACCTGCCGGAAGCCCGTCCGGGTCTCGTCTACGGCTACAGGGTTCATGGCCCCTACGCGCCGGAGGCGGGTCACCGCTTCAACCCCAATAAGTTGCTGCTCGACCCCTATGCCAAGGGGCTCACGGGCGAGATCAGAT
>CAXTRP010000505.1:0-2313 GCA_964246615.1 uncultured Caulobacteraceae bacterium
GTTGAGGTGGTCGGAACCGGGGTCAGTGAAGTTGTGCACTGCGCCGCCGGAGAAAGTCACGATATGGTGGATTGCAGTACGTCGTTGTTGCAGGGTGTTGGGCGTAGCTGATCGTCACGCAAGGCGCTCCCGCAGGATTAAAAGACGGCGGAGAAACGCCCTCACCGTCCCGCCAAGGCCACCCGCAGCTTGACGTCCATGTGCTCTCCCGAGCCGCCGTAGCGACTGCCGCGCACCGGTGCGGCGCCCAGGTAGTCCAGCCCCGTCGCCACGCGGACGTAGGCGTCGGTGGGGCAGATGCCGTTGGTGGGGTCGAAGCCGACCCAGCCGAGGTCGTTCACGTGCGCCTCCGCCCAGGCGTGCGCCGCTTCCTGGTCGATCTGGCCGCCCTCGCGGGCGAGGTGGCCGGAGACGTAGCGGGCCGGAACGCCGATCGCGCGGGCGCAGCCGATGAAGATATGGGTCAGATCCTGGCAGACGCCGTGCTTGAGGGCGAAGGCCTCAGACGCTGAAGTCGACACGTCGGTGCGCTCGGTCTCGAACGTCATGGTCTCGCGCACGGCGGCGAGCAGGGCGTGCAGCCGGGCCAAGGAGGCGTCGCAGTCGCCGACAGCCTGCAAGGCGAAAGCCTTCATAGCCGGATCGCAGCGGGTCAACTCCGTCTCGCGCAGGTAGACCATGGGCGGAAAACGCTCCACCGCACCGTGGACGACGCCTCCGGTGTCCCAGGTCTCCACCTCGCCTGTGACCCGGGTGATCAGGCGTTTGACAGGCCCGGCAAGCGACAGGTCGTGGGTGACATTGCCGAGCGCGTCTTCGCCCGCGTGCAAGCGGACGTCCGCGTCGGTCTCGACCCGCCAGTTCAGCACGTGCTGGCCGTCGTGGCCGCGGGGGGTCATCCGCAGGGTCTGGGCGATCAGCTTGGCCGGCTGGTCGTACTCGTAGCGGGTGACGTAGCCGACCTGGATGCGCATGCGCGGCTCCGTCGTTCAGATCAGGTACTGTTCGGCGACAGTGGCGCCGAGTTGGGCGTTGTCGTCGAGGAAGCCCGTGATGAACTCATGCAGGCCGGACTGGAAGATGTCCTCGATCCGAGCGCCGTTCAGCCTGGACAGCATGGCCCGCGCCTGCCGCTGGCTAGGGCCTCGCCGGCCGTAGGCGTCGGCCAGCAGGTCCGTCTGGCGGCTGATGACCTCGTAGCAGGTGGCCAGCGAACGCGGCATCTGCCGGTTCAGGATCAGGAGGTCCGCGACGAGCCACGGCTTGACGCTCTGGCGATAGACCCAGGTGTAGGCGGTCAGCGCCGAGACTTCGCGCAGGATCGTGGACCACTGGAAGTAGTCCAGCGTGCCGCCTACCCGTTCGTGCTCGGGCAGCAGGATGTGGTACTTTACGTCCAGGATGCGCGCGGTGTTGTCCGCCCGTTCCAGCGCGCCGCCGAGCCTCAAGAACCAGTAGATGTCGTTGCGCAGCATGGTGCGCCTAGCCGCGCCGTCGAAGCGTAGCACCACGCCTTTCACCCATTCCAGGAACCGGATCAGGTCTTCGCGCGAAAGCGTGCGGCCGCGGTAGCGCTGCAGCTCCAGTCCCGCGTCGTTCACCGCCTCCCACATTTCGGCGGTCAGGGCGGTGCGGACAGCGCGTGCATTGCTCCGCGCTGTGGTCAGGCAGCTGTAGATGGAGGATGCGTTCTCCTGGCTGAAGGCCAGCCACTCGCGCACCGTGTCCTCGTTGGCGTCGCCGTACAGGGTGTAGAACTGCTCCGCCGCTCCGGCGGACGCGACCGCGCTCTCCCACTCCGTCGACGAGCCGCCGTAGCTGGCCGGCAGCGATGCGGCGCGCAGCGCCGTCTCCAGCAGGCGTGCGAGATAGTCGGCGCGCTCCATGTAGCGCGCGGTCCAGTAGAGGCTGTCTGCGGTGCGAGAGAGCATGCTAGCGGCCGCTCCTACTCATCCAGCACCCACGTATCCTTCGTCCCCCCGCCCTGGCTGGAGTTCACCACCAGCGATCCCTCCTTGAGCGCCACCCGGGTCAAGCCCCCAGGCGTTATCCGCACCTCGTCCGACCCTGTGAGCACGAAGGGCCGCAGGTCAACGTGGCGGGGCGCGACGCCGCTGTCCACAAACGTCGGGCAGGTGGAAAGCGCCAGCGTCGGCTGGGCGATGAAGTTGTCTGGGGTGGCGATGAGCCTGGCCCGGAAGGTCTCGATCTCCTCCTTGGACGAGGTCGGCCCCACCAGCATGCCGTATCCGCCGGAACCGTTCACCTCCTTGACCACCAGCTCGGGCAGATGGTCGAGCACGTGGGCGAGAG
>CAXTRP010000506.1:0-2311 GCA_964246615.1 uncultured Caulobacteraceae bacterium
CGGTTCGGGCGGTGCGGGCGGACCGCGGCTTCGGCCTGGTGCTGGAGGTGGCGTTCGAAGGGCTGCAGCGCTCCACCCGCCACAAGTCCGGCGTGGCCATGCGTTTCCCCAGAATAAACCGCATTCGCTGGGACAAGCCGGCTGCGGAAGCCGACGAGATCGGCGCGCTTGAGACCCTGCTGGCGGCCATGGAGGCGGGGCGGGCGTCGGGATGAGCCGACCCGTACCTGTCGGCTACAACCTGGCTCCAGCCTCTGGAGGAACAACCGGATCGACCGGGGCGGCCCACCCCCGCTTCACCGGGGTCGGTCGTGCAATGCTCGCCGCCGCAAGCAGCCAGAACAAAGTCGCTTCCACCGTGGCCGCGGTGAGGCTGAGCCCTGGTGCATCGCGGCTGGCCCAGAACAGCGCCTCGCCGCGAACGCCTGCGAACAGCCGGCCCAGCCCACCTCCCACCAGATACAGCGCGAGCAGGAGCAGCAGCACGCCGCCATCGCCCTGTGCGCTGCGACCGGCGAACCGCCGCCAGGCGATCACGCCGAGGTCGCGGGCGAAAAAGGCCAGCGCCGCCAGCACGCCGACCCCGTCCGCCGCCTCGCCCGCGTGCAAGTCCATGAGCGCCACGCCCAACCCGACCGCCAGGGCCAGGGCGCTCGGGAGCGCCGGCAGCGGCAGGTGGGACAGCATGCGCGCCGGCGTGCGGCCGCGCAGCGCTGCGGCGAACTGGCGTGCGCGCACCTTGTCGGCCGGCTCGACGAAGGCGGCGACATAGGCCAGCGCCGCCCAGGCTCCCGCCGCTCCCGACAGCTGCGCCGCCCAGGGGCTCGCGACATTGGCCGCAGGTGCAAAACCGAAGGCGTAGAGGCCCACGCAGGCCAGAAAGGCGGCCCAGACCCACGGTGCGTTGGTGAACTGCAGCTCCAGCCGCATCAGCCGCCAGGCCCAGACCAGCGACCAGGCGGCACACGCGATTAGGCTCAGCGCTGCAAAAGCGAGCGGCGCAAATCCATGTCCGAACCAGACCACAGGCGCCGCCTGGGCCGCACCCCCCGCGCTCAGCTCCAGCCGTCCGATCGTCTGGCCCACCCGGGCTCGCGCCCACACCAGGACGCCCACGCTGAGCAGCGCCAGCATGAGCAGCAGCAGCCCCGGCGCCCGTGCGCTCAGCGGCCGGCTGCTGGCGCGGGCGCGGCGCACGTCGATCAGGCCTGTCGCCAGGCCGCTCGCCTGCAGGGTCGCCGCCAGGCCGAGCGCCACCAGCACCCAGAACGCCGCGTGCCGCACGCTTGAGGTGCTGGCGAGCTGCAAGGCGGCGAGCGCCAGCCCGCCCGAGGCGACCAGCCAGGGCCGCGCGGTCGCGCCGGCCAGCTTGCCCCAGGTCATCTCCCAGGGCGTCAGGGCGCACAGTCGCTGGAAGTCCCAGGAACCGCCCCGCACCTCGTCGGTCACCGACGCTCTCGCCGCGCGGGGCGCCCAGGCCAAGGCTGCAGCAAAGAACAGCACCGAGCCCGCCAGCGTCACCGCATAGGCGTGCCTGCCGCGGTCGAGCAGCCAGACCGCCACGAACACGCCCATCACGGTCGCCGCGGCAAGGACCAGCTTGCGTGAGGTGGCGTCGAGCCAGAGGTTTCGCTGCAGCTCGGGGTTCATGGCGCCTGCGAAAGCCGTTTGTCCGTCGCTTGCGAGGCGGCGTAGACCGCCTCCAGCGTCGTGGGTTGGGCGGCGTAGCGGCTCACTTGGAGCCCGGCGCCGACGAGCCTCGCCAGCGTCTCCGCCTCCGCGCTCGGATGTCCGGGGATGCGGATGACGGCCTGCGCCGCGCCCGCCGACTCCACGTCAAGCCCTAGGGCCAGAAGCTGGCCTGCGAGGTCTGAGACTTCGGTGCTCAGCTCCACCAGCACCCGCTGGGCGCCGGCGTCGCGCGCGCGCACCTCGGCCAACCGCACCACGCCTACGCCGGAGACCCGGCCGCCGTCCAGCATAAGCATCTCGGTGCAGTAGTCCTCCAGCTCCGACAGCAGGTGCGAGGAGACCATCAGGGTCATGCCGCTCGCGGCGAAGCGGCGGATCAGCGCGGCTAGGGCGTCGCGGGCGGCGGGATCAAGCCCGGCGGCCGGCTCATCCAGCAGCAGCACCCGGGGGCGGTGCACCACGGACTGGGCGATGGCCAGCCTCTGGCGCAGGCCCCGCGACAGCTCCCCTGCGCGGACCTCCAACCGATCGGTCAGCCCGACCTGGGCCGCCGCGATTTCGGTGGCGGCAGTCGCATCGGCTGCGTCGACGCCACGGGAACGGGCGGCGTAGAGCAGAC
>CAXTRP010000507.1:0-2309 GCA_964246615.1 uncultured Caulobacteraceae bacterium
ATAAGATTTCGGGGCCCGCCCGCCCATTGGGGCGCGCTACTCAAGAAGTGGCTTTTTGTGGTGAACCTTTACCAAGGCAGGGCCGCTGCGCGCGCCCTGTTTCCCCTGACTTTTCGCCCGCGGTATCTGGAAGCCGCCGTCCATTTATAAGGCCGCTGCGGCTCCAAATAACGCACGAGCATGACGGTGAGTGACAGGAACGAAAAGGCGGCTGTTCGACCAACCGCCCGCAAAGCTGCTCCTAGGCGAGGGTGGACGTCTTGAAGCCGGTGGCCGCTTCCATGGCGGGGTGCAGCACGGCCGGGTCGGAGATCCCCTGGCCGTCGGAGCGGGGCGTGTAAGGCGCCTCCAGCCTGGCCGCCTCCTCGTCCGTCAACACGATGGCGAGCGCAGCCACCGCATCGTCAATATGCTCGGTCTTGAGCGCGCCGATGATCGGTGCGGCGACGACCGGGTTGCGCCGCAGCCATGCCAGGGCGATCTGCGCCTGGCTGACGCCGCGTTCCGCCACAATCGCGACCACCGTCTCGACGATCTTCCGGTCGCTTTCCGCCGTGGCCTCGGAGAGGCTGGCGTATCGCGCTTCGTCCTGGGAGCGGGCGGTGCTTTCGCCCCAGGGACGCGCCAGGCGCCCACGCGCAAGCGGGCTGTAGATCATGGTCTGGACATCCTGGTCGGCGCAGAGCGGGATCATCTCGCGCTCTTCCTCACGTGCGAGGAGATTGTAGGTGTCCTGCATGGAGATGAAGGGCGTCCAGCCGTTCGCCTTCTGCAGGTGCAGGGCCTTGCTGAACTCCCAGGCCTTCATCGAGGAGGCGCCGAGGTAACGCACCTTGCCCCTCTTCACGAGGTCGTGGAGCGCTTCCAGCGTCTCCTCCCAGGGGGTCGACTGGTCGCGGCGATGGATCTGGCAGAGGTCGATGTAGTCGGTCCCGAGCCTGCGCAGGCTGTGATCGACTTCGCTCATGATCGCCTTGCGCGACAGGCCCACGGCGTTGGGGCCGTTGCGCGTGGCGGCCGAAAGCTTGGTCGCGATCACCACTGCGTCCCGGTTGGCGAAATCCTTGAGGGCCCGGCCGACGATCTCCTCGCTTTGACCATTGGAGTACATGTTCGCGGTGTCGAAGAAGTTGATCCCGGCCTCCACCGCCTGGCGTATCAACGCACGGCTGCTCTCCTCGTCGATCGACCAGGAAGGATAGCCGCGGGAGGGGTCGCCGAAACCCATGCAGCCGATGCAGATGGGAGAGACATCCAGGCCTGAGCGGCCGAGCTTGATGTATTGCATGGGAGCCCCCTGGTCGGACATAGAACCGGACAGTTCTCCGCCTGAGGCGTTTCATAGCGGAGAACTCTCCGCTTCTGCAAGGGGATGATGTGACCGACGAC
Organism: uncultured Caulobacteraceae bacterium; assembly: GCA_964246615.1. GTDB lineage: Bacteria > Pseudomonadota > Alphaproteobacteria > Caulobacterales > Caulobacteraceae > CAHJWH01. The sequence goes on from CAXTRP010000507.1 coordinate 1,390, forward strand.
GAGGAAAGGCTGCGATCGGATGCGCGGGCGAACCGGGATCGCATCCTGGGCGTGGCGCGTGATGCGCTCGCCGCCGATCCCGAAACCTCGCTCAACGCCATCGCCAAGGCGGCCGGCGTGGGGGCGGGAACGCTGTACCGCCATTTCCCGGGCCGCGACGCGTTGCTGGTCGGCGTCTATCGCAAGGAGATTGAGGCTCTGCTGGCCCTCGCGCCGAGGCTGCTGGAGACCCAGCGACCGCTCGACGCCTTTCGCCTATGGTGCGAACGGTTCGCGGAGTTCGGCAGCGTCAAGCACGGCGTCGCCGACACCCTGCATGCCGCGATCTCGGATCAGGACCTCCAGGAAACCTACTGGTCGCTGGTGGACACTGTTGGGCGGCTGATGAGCGCGTGTGAAGCGGCCGGCGCCATGGCTCCAGGCGCATCGCCTGAGGATGTACTCGTGCTGCTGTCGAGCGTGCTGCGGATCGCGCCGACCCCAAGCGGCCGGGAGCAGGTGAGCCGCGTACTCGCTCTGATCCTACGCAGCCTGACGGCCAAGTCCTGAGCGGCGGAAGCGAGGGGCGGAAGTCGCCAGTGAGATCCTTGAGGATCGTTCCATCCTTTAGCCAGACTGGAATAATGACAGCTATCCTGGGCTGGTCAGGCGAAACTGGCCAAGCCAAAGTCGGCCAACTGCGGTCATAGGACAGGAGCGCCAAGCTTTGCAGAACGCCGACGAGGCGATGTCCGGCATGAAGCGCGTCGCGAGTGTCCGCTCTCCCACCATCTACGGTCATAAACATGACGTTCCAGCGGCCTAAAACGTCACTGCGGGTGTCGCAAAGCGGGAAGAAGCTGCATGTCGGCTTTGGGCGCAAGGCTCCGTTCTGCGATCGCTCGCACTCTCACTTTGAGGAACGCCTACAGTGCAAAGCG
>CAXTRP010000508.1:0-2309 GCA_964246615.1 uncultured Caulobacteraceae bacterium
CTGGCGGAGATCGCCGCCCGCGACCGCGCCGAGCTGCGGGCCGCCTCAGCTGTCCTGGAGGCGGCGCAGGCTGAAGCCGTGTCCGCCTTGCAGTCGCTCACGGACTGCGAGGCGGCCGCCGCCGCCTCGCCCATACGAACCGATGCTGACCTGATCGCCGCCCGTCGTGCATCCGCGATGGCCCGCGACGGCGAAGCCCAGGCGCGCGCCGAGCTGGAGGCGGAACGCCGCGCCCGGGAGGGTCGCCTGCGCCGACGCGAGAGCCTGCTGCGCGACCAGCAGGACTGGGGCCGCCGGGCCGAGGCCGCGCGCCGGCGCACCGACGTGCTGGAGGGCGAGCGTACCCGGCTGTCCCAGGCGCTGGACACCGCCCGCGCCGCGCCACACTCGCTCGGTCTGCAACAGCAGCACCTCGACGGGCAACGGCGGCTGGCGGCCGACCGCCAAGCCGCCGCAGGGGCCACGGTGGCGCAGGGGGACGCGCACGCGTCCGCTACGGAACAGGCGTCGCGCGTCGCAAACGCCGCCGCCGCCGCCGCCCGGGAGGCTCGCGCCGGCGCCCTGGCCCGCCTGGACGGCGCCCGCGAGCAGCTGGCCCTGGCCGCCCGGCAGGTGCAAGAGGGCGCCGGCTTGGCGCCCCAGGCGCTCGCGGAGATGATCGCGAAGGAGGCGGTGGCCGTGCCCGCAGACCCTAGCGGCCTTGAGACGCACCTGCGCGCCCTGGAGCGCGATCGCGACGCGCTCGGCGGGGTGAACCTGCGCGCCGCGGAAGAGGCCGCCGAGCAGGCTGGCCGTCTGACGGGGCTGCGCACCGAACAGGCCGACCTCACCAACGCCATCGCCACCCTGCGCCAGGGGATCGAGGCCTTGAACGCGGAGGGTCGCGATCGCCTGCTGGTCGCCTTCACAGAGATTTCCGTGAGCTTCAAGGCGCTGTTCCAGACCCTGTTCGAGGGCGGACAGGCCGAGCTGCGCCTAGCGGAGAACGACGATCCACTCGAAGCCGGCCTGGAGATCTACGCCTGTCCGCCGGGCAAGCGCATGGCGGTGATGAGCCTGATGAGCGGCGGCGAGCAGGCGCTCACCGCCATGGCCCTGATCTTCGCCGTCTTCCTGGCCAACCCCGCACCGGTCTGCGTGCTCGACGAGGTGGATGCGCCGCTCGACGACGCCAATGTTGACCGCTTTTGCCGCATGCTGGACGAGATGCGCCGCCGGACGGACACCCGGTTCCTGGCCATTACGCACAACCCGGTGACCATGTCGCGCATGGACCGCCTTTATGGAGTGACCATGGCCGAGCGCGGCGTCTCGCGGCTGGTGTCGGTGGACCTGCGCCAGGCGGAGGCGATGGCGGCGGCCTGACGGGTGCGCCGCCGCTTTGCGTAGACGCTCAGCTGGCCAGGGATACGAACTTGATGGTCAGATAGGCGTCGATGGCCTCCGACCCGCCCTCCACGCCATAGCCGGAGTCCTTCACGCCCCCGAAAGGCGTCTCCGGCAGCCCAAGGCCATTGTGGTTGATGGAGATCATCCCGCTCTCCACCGAAGCCGACAGCCGCTCGACCCGGGCCGCCGAGCGCGTGTAGCCATAAGCCGCCAGGCCGTAGGGGAGCCGGTTGGCCTCCTCCAACGCCTCGGCGTCGTGCGAGAAGCGCCGGATGGCCGCCACCGGCCCGAATGGCTCCTCGTTCATGATCCGTGCGTCGAGGGGCGTGTCGGTGAGCACGGTGGGCGCGAAGAAGGCTCCGCGATTGCCGATCCGCGCGCCGCCGCAGCGCAGGGTCGCGCCCTTGTCCAGCGCATCGGCCACAAAGCCCTCGATGGCCGCCACCCGCCGCTCATGCACCAAGGGCCCCATGGTCGTCCCCTCCGCCAGCCCATCGCCCACCTTCAAGACCTGCGAGGCCTGGACGAAGCCGTCCACGAAGCGGTCGTACACGGCGTCCTGCACCAGGAAGCGGGTAGGGGAGATGCAGACCTGGCCTGCGTTGCGGTACTTGCCCGCAGCCAGCCCCTTCACCGCCTGCTCCACGTCCGCGTCGTCGAACACGATGGCCGGCGCATGGCCGCCGAGCTCCATGGTGGCGCGCTTCATGTGCTGGCCCGCGAGCGCCGCCAGCTGCTTGCCCACGGCCGTCGAGCCGGTGAACGAGATCTTGCGGATCACCGGATGTGGGACGAGGTAGGCGGAAATCGCCGCCGGGTCGCCGTACACCAGCGACAGCACGTCTCCAGGCACGCCCGCGTCCAGGAACGCCCGCACCATCTGCGCACAGCTCGCCGGCGTGTCCTCCGGCCCCTTCAGG
>CAXTRP010000509.1:0-2308 GCA_964246615.1 uncultured Caulobacteraceae bacterium
GTTCCCGCAGCCGGCGCTGACGGCCCTCCACCCGCTCGACCCGCGCGAGACGGCGGTGGCGGAGCTGGTCTATCCCGCCGCCGGCCGGGAGCGGGTCTACGCCGCGCCGGTGGAGATCGGAGACATCGCCGCAGCCCAGGCGTTCCTGGCCGCCGCCGCCCCGGACGCCTCGGCCAAGGGGCCGACCTAGCCCGCGGGCGGGCGCACGAGCACCGGCAAGCGCACGGTGACCGCGGTGCCTTCGCCCAGCCGGCTCTCGATGGCCATGTCGCCGCCGTGCAGCCGCGCAAAGGCCTTGACCAGCGAGAGGCCCAAGCCGGTGCCGCGCATCCGGTCGGCGGCCTCGCCCGCCTGTTCGAACGGGCGGCCGAGACGCGCCAGGTCCTCGGGCGCGATGCCGACGCCGGTGTCGGCCACGGTGATCTCCAGGGCTCCCGCGACGGCTGCGAAGCTCAGGGTGACCGCGCCGCCGGGCGGGGTGAACTTCAAGGCGTTGGAGACGAGGTTCAGCACGATCTGCTTCAGCGCCCGCCGGTCTGCGTCCACGTCCAGGGGCTCGGGCGCCAGCACGCCGCGGAGCTGGACATGCAGGTCGTCGGCCTGCTGGCGCACGATCCGCAGCGCCGCCGTGGCCGCCTCCCGCGCGTCGAAAACTTCGCGCGAGAGCTCGTACTTGTCCGCCTCGATCTTGGACACGTCGAGCACGTCGTTGATCAGCTCCAGCAGGTGGTTGCCGCTCTCGTGGATCAGCTCGGCGTACTCGGCGTACTTGGGCGGCAGGGAGCCGAACAGCTTGGCGCGCATGATGTCGGAGAAGCCGATGATGGCGTTCAGCGGCGTGCGCAGCTCGTGGCTCATATTGGCCAGGAAGCGCATCTTGCCCTGGGCGTCGCGCTCGGCGTAGGCGCGGGCGGCCTCTGCGTCGGCCAGGCGTTCGGTGAGCCGGGCTTCGGAGCTCGCCGCCGGCGCCGTCGCCAGGGTCGGCCGGCGACCCGCAGCCAGCATCATCAGGGCCGCCGCCCCAAGCGCCAGACTGGTGGACAGCGCGATCAGGCCCAGCGCCAAGCCCGTAAAATCTGGGGGCGGGCCTGGGGTCCTGTGACCGGCCTGCACCACCACGACGGCGACAAGCCCGGCGAATGCGGGACCCGCCGCCCGACGCCAGAGACCGCCATAGGCCATGGCCGCCAGGAGGGGCGCCAGCATCCAGACCGCCAACGGTCCGCCCACGCCCCCTGTCAGCGCCATGGCGAGGGCCGTGGCCACGGCCCAAGCCGCCAGCACCCAGCCCTGGTGCGCGGTGGTGTCTGGCCTGTAGACATAGCCGAGCACGCCTGGCGCGGCGCCGAGCGCAAGGCCCACCAGGCAGGGTGCGGGAGCGCCGCCCTGAACCAGCAGGAGCAGTCCGGCTCCCGCGCAGACCGCAAGCGCCCAGCCGCCATGCCAGACCGCAGCGGTCTGGCGGTCCTGCAGGGTGACGCTCGACTTGGCGGTGCGGATCACGGGGCGGGAAGCGTCCAGGCTAAATCGACCTGTAGCCTAACGAACCCTCAAAGCGGTCGCGAGCGGGCGCACGCGACAGGCGACCAGCCCGATAAAGAAATGCGGGGAAGAGCGTCGAAGAGACTGTGGAAGAAACCGGATGGTAAGCGTGACGGTCGTACCCTCGGGACGAGTGGGGTAGCCAAGCCATGTCGCTGCGGGACCATCCCGCCCAGTCTTCGAGTGATCACGCCGGCCACGAGGTCGGTCACGGCGCCGGGATGGGCGACACCAAACGTTCGTTCCTGCGCATGGTCAGCCATGAGCTGCGCACGCCGCTGAACTCTGTGATCGGCTTTTCGGAGATCATCAGCCGCGAGCTGCACGGCCCCATCAGCGATCCTCGTTACAAGGCCCACGCCGAGATCATCCGAGACAGCGGGCTGAAGCTGTTGAAGATGGTCAACCAGGTGCTGGAGATCGCCCGGCTCGACGCCGGTGCGGCCGACCTCGACATACGCCCCGAGTCGGCCGGCGCAGCGGTCAAGGCCGCCGCCCGTACCCTGGAGGATGACGCCGCCGCCCGGCGGGTCGACATCCGCCAGACCATAGCGGGTGACGCGCCCCTGGTCCTGGCCGACGCCCGCGGCTTGAACACTATCCTCACGAACCTGCTGCAGAACGCCGTCGCCTTTTCACCCGAAGGGGCGACGGTGGATATCTGCGTCCACGAGCGCCACAAGGCGATCGTGTTCGAGGTCTGCGACCATGGCGACGGGGTGGCGCCGAAGGACCTTCACCGTTTGATGCGCCCGTTCGAGCAAGG
>CAXTRP010000510.1:0-2300 GCA_964246615.1 uncultured Caulobacteraceae bacterium
CCTACTGCAACGCGGTGATGGAGCCCTGGGACGGCCCGGCCGCCATCTGCGCCACCGACGGGCGCTGGGTGGTGGCGGGCAAGGACAGGAACGGCCTGCGCCCGCTTCGACTGACGGAAACGGTGGACGGCCTGCTGATCGCGGGCTCCGAGGCCGGGATGACGGGCATCGGCGACGAGCGGGTGGCGCGACGGCTGCACGTTCCGCCGGGCGGCATGGTGGCCGTGGACCTGCTGGCGGGACGACTGTACGCCGACCACGAGATCGTCGAGGAACTCGCCTCGGCCCACCCCTACACCCGCTGGCTGGAGAACATGGTGGAGTTGGAGCCGCTCGTCGGCCCAGGCCCCGAACCCCGGCGTTTCGAAGGCGAGGCCTTGTTCCGCCGCCAGGCCGCCGCCGGCATGACGCTCGAACAGATCGAGATGATCGTCGATCCCATGGCCATGGACGGCAAGGAGGCGATCGGGTCGATGGGCGACGACAGCCCGTTGGCGGTGGTGTCCTCGCGCATCCGTCCGCTGTCGGACTATTTTCGTCAGAACTTCGCCCAGGTCACCAACCCGCCCATCGATCCCCTGCGCGAGGGTGGGGGCATGAGCCTGAAGACGCGCTTCAAGAACCTCGGCAACATCTTGGCCCAGGACCAGGGCCAGACCGAGGTGTTCGTGCTGGACAGCCCGGTGCTGACCACCGGCATGTACGAGCGCATGCTGCACCATTTCGGCGAGAGCCGGGTGGCGGTGATCGACTGCACCATGCCGGTTCCGGCGGTAGAAGCCCGGCGAGGCGACGCATTGCGCGCCGCGCTCGACCGCATCCGCGCCGAGGCGGTGCACGCCATCGGCGGCGGCGCGGCCCAGATCGTGCTGACCGACGAGGCCAGCGACGCCGACCGCGTGCCGCTGCCCATGATCCTGGCTACGGGCGGGGTGCATGCGCGCTTGGTGGACGAGGGCCTGCGCTCCTACGTCTCCATCATCGTGCGCTCGGCGGGCGTGGTGGACAGCCACCAGTACGCCGTGATGGTCGGCGTCGGCGCGACGGCGGTGAACGCCTACTTGGCCCAGGAGACCATCCAGGACCGGCTGGAGCGGGGCTTCTACACCGGCATGACGCTGCGCGACGCGGTGCTCAACTACAAGCGCGCCATCGAGACGGGGTTGCTCAAGATACTGGCGAAGAAGGGGATTTCTGTCATCTCCTCCTATCGCGGCGCCTACGAGTTCGAGGCGGTGGGCCTCAGCAGAGCGCTCGTGGCGGAGTTCTTCCCCGGCATGACCTCGCGCATCTCCGGCATGGGGCTGACCGGGCTGGAGGCGCGCATGCTGGAGGAGCGGGAGGTGGCGTGGACGCCGGCCCGGGCGGTGATCCCGCTCGGCGGCTTCTACAAGGTGCGCTCGTCCGGCGAGAACCACGCCTATGAGGCCGCGCTGATCCACAAGCTCCAGCACGCCTGCAACACCGGCGACTTCAAGTCGTTCAAGGCCTATTCCAAGATGACGCGGGAGGCCCGGCCAGTCTCCTTGAGAGACCTGCTGGCCTGGCGCTCGGAGCGCAAGCCCGTTCCCATCGATGCGGTGGAGAGCGTCAACGGGTTGCGCAAGCGCTTCGTCACGCCGGGCATGTCGCTGGGCGCCCTGTCGCCAGAGGCGCACGAGACGCTGAACATCGCCATGAACCGCATCGGCGCCCGCTCGGTCTCGGGCGAAGGGGGCGAGGACCCCGCCCGCTACCGCCCGCGGCCCAACGGCGACAACGCCAACAGCGCAGTGAAGCAGATCGCCTCCGGCCGCTTCGGCGTTACGGCGGAATACCTGAACCAGTGCCGCGAGATCGAGATCAAGGTGGCCCAGGGCGCCAAGCCCGGCGAGGGCGGCCAGTTGCCGGGCTTCAAGGTCACCGAGTTCATCGCCCGGATGCGCCACTCCACCCCCGGCGTGACCCTCATCTCGCCGCCGCCGCACCACGACATCTATTCCATCGAGGACCTGTCCCAGCTCATCTACGACCTGAAGCAGATCAACCCCGACGCCAAGGTGACGGTGAAGCTGGTGTCCATGTCCGGCATCGGGGCCATCGCCGCGGGCGTCGCCAAGGCCAAGGCGGACACCATCCTGGTATCCGGAAACGTCGGCGGCACCGGCGCCTCGCCGCAGTCGTCGATCAAGCAGGCGGGCTGCCCGTTCGAGATCGGCCTGGCCGAGGCGCATCAGGTGCTGACCCTGAACGGGCTGCGCCCCCGGGTTCGTCTGCGTACGGACGGTTTGATCCGTACCGGGCGCGACGTGGTGATCGCC
>CAXTRP010000511.1:0-1670 GCA_964246615.1 uncultured Caulobacteraceae bacterium
TGCGCGTGCGCGGCAGCAGGTCCGTGAAGACGAAGTAGCTGGGCCGGAAAGGCGCTCCGGCGCGCTCGGCGAGCAGATCGGACAGAGTCGCGGAGATCGCCTGCGGATCGGCGCCGGCGTCCTGGAGCACGGCCGCGCAGGCGAGCGCCGAACCCGCCAACGGATCGGGCACGCCGATGATGGCCGCCTCGACGAGCAGGCCGCTCTCCAGCAGCAACGACTCCAGCTCAGCAGGACCCGTGCGCTTGCCCGCGAGCTTGATGGTGTCGTCCGAGCGGCCGAGCAGGTACCAGAGGCCGTCCTCGTCGCGCCGGGCGTAGTCGCCCTGGGCCCAGACCCCGGGGAACTGGCTCCAATAGCTCTCGACGAACCGCTCCGGATCGCGCCAGAGCCCGCGGGTGAGGCCGATCGAGGGGTTGCGGAGCACCAGCTCGCCGGGCTCGCCCACCGAGACGGGCTCGCCGTCTGCATTGACGATGTCGGCGCCCACCCCCGGCACGGGGCCGCCGAAGGCGCAGGGCTTCATCGGGTCGAGCAGGGTGCCGCTAAGGATCGCGCCGCCAATCTCGGTGCCGCCGGCGTAGTTGAGGATCGGAATTTCGCGCCGGCAGACGTGCTCGAAGAACCAGAGCCAGGAGTCCTCGTTCCACGGCTCGCCGCTGGAAACCGTGGCCCGGAGCGAGGAGAGGTCGTAGCCGGAGATCACCTCCGGCCCGAACCGCATCATCTGGCGCACGAGCGTGGGGACCACGCCGCAGATGGTCACCTTATGGTCCTGCACCAGCTGGCCGATCCGGCCGGGCACCGGCCAGTCCGGCGTGCCTTCGGCCATCACCAGGGTGGCGCCGGCGATGAGCGAGCCCAGGATCGACTTCGGGCCGATCACCCAGCCCATGTCGCTCATCCACAGCAGCCGGTCGCCGGCCTGCAGGTCCAGGCAGAGCAGGACGTCCAAGCCGTTCTTGGCCATCAGGCTGCAGTGGGTGTGGATGGTGCCCTTCGGCGCGCCCGAGGTGCCGCTGGTGAACATCAGCATGCCGGCCGCTTCGGCCTCTACGATGGTGGCGGGCCGCGCCTCTGCTGCCGAGAAGCGCCACGGGCTCCAGTCGATTTCGCGCGCGCGTTCCGGTCGCGCCGGCTTGCCGCGGGAGACGACGATCTCCGTGTCGAGGTCTAGGCCGTCCTCGACGGCGGCGTCGACCACCGCCCTCATGTCGATCTCGGCGCCGCGCCGATAGGTGACGCTGGCGGTAACGATGGCGCGCGCGCCGGCCAGCCGCATGCGCCCGGCCACCGCAGCCGAGCCGTAGCCGGAGAAAAGCGGCAGCACGATCGCCCCCACCCGCATCACGCCCAAAAGCGCGATGGCGGCCTCAGGAATCATGGGCAGGTACAGCCCCACCACGTCTCCGACGCCGATCCCGCTCGCGTCCAGCAGCGCGGCGAAGCGCTCCACCTGCAGTGCGAGCTCGGCATAGGTGAGCGAGGCCGCGGCGCCCGCCTCGCCAGCCCAGACGATGGCCGTCACGTCCCCGCAGCCATCCGCGAGGTGCTTGTCCATACAGGCGAGGGTGATGTTGGTGCGGCCGCCGACACACCACCTTGGGCGCTGCACGCCGTCCGCCAGCGACAGGACCTCGCTGTAGGGCGTTTCGAACGGCAGGCGGAGG
>CAXTRP010000511.1:1680-1992 GCA_964246615.1 uncultured Caulobacteraceae bacterium
AGCCACGCCGGATCGGCGTCACCGCGCCGCCGCAGCTCGGCGACATCGGTCAGGCCGCAGGTGCGGATGAAGTCGCTCAGTCGCGCGGCCTGCTGCACCTGCAGGCTTGGCGTCCAGAGGATGTCGTCCGCCATGTCTCCGCTCCGAGGGCGCATCGCGCGCCGAACGTCCGGAAACAGAGCTACTTGGGCGAGCCGTGCGGCAGAAGAGCGGTATCCGCATAAGTGCTATGCTGCGCCCGCATCACCTCGTCGGCCACAGGGCTCCCGTATCGTGCCGGGTGGTGTGGACTTGCGATCTGGCACCGATCAG
>CAXTRP010000511.1:2002-2300 GCA_964246615.1 uncultured Caulobacteraceae bacterium
GTCGCGCGCCAGCTGAACGATTAGGCCGCGCACCGCCCTCATGGCCACCGTGACCGGCCGCCTCGGGTTGGCCCCGATCACCAACTCCCGAAGCAGGGGCGGATCGACGATCCTTCGCACGCTCAGGCGCGACTGCAGGCCTTCCTTGTGCACAAGGGCGGAGGGCAGGATCGAGGCGTGCTTGCCGCGGGAGAGCATCTCCTCGATGATCGGGATGCTGTCCATCTCGAACGCGTAGTGAAGCCGCAGGCCCGCCCTCCCGGTCACCGCGTCCACCAGGTCCCGGACGCCCCGCGTG
>CAXTRP010000512.1:0-2293 GCA_964246615.1 uncultured Caulobacteraceae bacterium
GCTGGCCATGACCGGCGCGCCCCTGGATGTGGCGGCAGCCAGCTGCACGGCCGACCTGACCCTGGAGATGGCCAGCCAGGCCGCCTTCACCCTGATCGGCGTCGCCGGCCTGCTCGCCGGACCCCGCACCGCGCGGGTCGAGGGCCTGGCGATCGGCGGGGCGGCAGCCGCGATGCTGGTCTCGGCCAGCTTCCTGGCGGCCCAGCGGCTCGGCCTTATGGAGCGGTTGTCGGGGCTGGCGGCGGGCCTGGGTGAGCGCGTGCGCTGGCCGGCGCTGGGGGCGCTTTCCGGCCTGGGACCGGCGTTGCGCGCGATCTACGCCGATCCCGTGGCCGTCGCCCAGTCCTCCGCGGCGCACCTGGCGTCGTGGCTGCTCGGCGTGCTGGAGACCGGCGCGGGACTGTGGGCGCTTGGCCTGCATCCGGGCTGGCGCGAGGCGCTGGTGGTGGAGAGCCTGGGCCAGGTGGTGCGCGCAATGGGCTTCGCCGTTCCCGGCGCGCTGGGTGTGCAGGAGGGCGGCTATGTGCTGATCTGCGGCGTCTTCGGCATCGCGCCACCGGAGGCGCTGGCCCTGTCCCTGATCCGCCGGGTGCGTGAGATCGTCCTGGGCGCACCGGCCCTGGCGCTCTGGCGATGGAGCGAGGTGCGCGGACCGCGCCGTCCATCGCCGCCTGTCCTGTCGCCCAGCCTGGAGACCCCGTGACCGACCTGGACGCCACAAGCCCACTGCTGCTCACACCCGGTCCGCTCACCACGCGCGACAGCACCCGGGCGGCCATGATGCGGGACTGGGGCTCGCGCGACCGCACCTTCATCGCGCTCACCGCAGAGCTGCGAGAGCGCCTTTTGGCCGTGGCTGGCGGTGAGCCGCGCCACGTGGCCGTGCCGCTCCAGGGCAGTGGGACTTTCATCGTCGAGGCGACCATCGCCACCCTGGTGTCGCGGGGCGATCGGCTTCTGGTGCTGGCCAACGGAGCCTATGGCGAGCGCATGATCGCGATCGCCATTCGGCTCGGCCTGTCCGTCCAGGCGATCCGATGGCCCGAGGACACCGCCGTCGATCCCACCGCAGTGGACCGCGCCTTGGCGGCCGACCCGGCGATCACCCATGTCGCCCTGGTGCATTGCGAGACCACGACGGGCCTGTTGAACCCGTTGACGGCCATCGCCGAGGTGGTGGCGCGTCATGGCCGCAAGCTTGTGCTGGACGCCATGTCGAGCTTCGGGGCCCTGCCCATCGACCTGCGGGGCACGCCGATCTCCGCAGTCATGGCGTCCAGCAACAAGTGCCTGGAGGGCGCTCCGGGCCTGGGGTTCGCCCTGGTGGAACGCGAGACGCTGACAGCCGCCGCAGGGGTCTGCGTCTCCCTCAGCTTCGACCTGCACGCCCAATGGCGGGGGTTCGAGGGCAACGGGCAGTGGCGCTTCACGCCGCCGGTGCAGGTGGTCGCCGCTCTCGTGGCCGCTCTTCGCTCCCTGGAGGCCGAAGGCGGGCCGCCTGCGCGGCTGGCGCGCTACCAGGACAACCTCGACGTGCTCGTCGCCGGCGTGGCGCGGCTCGGCTTCCGCCTCTATCTCGACCCAAGCCTGCAGGCGCCGATCATCGCCACTTTCCGTGTCCCCGACGACGGAAGTTTCGACTTCGAGCGGCTTTACGAAGGCTTGGCCGAGCGGGGCTTTCTGATCTATCCGGGCAAGCTGACCAAGGCGGAAAGTTTCCGGATCGGCTGCATCGGGGCGCTGGATCGCAAAGATTTCGAACGGTTGCTACAGGCGATGACCGCCGTCCTCGCGCCGTCCTGAGCCCCTCAGGGAGCTTTGCCGGCGGCCTTCGGTCCGTGCCCGAACAGATCGAGGAAGGCGTTGTCGGGCGACAGGACCAGCGTAGTGGTGTCGGGGTTCAGCGCCTGGTCATAGGCTTCGAGCCTGCGGAAGAAGCGCGCGAAATCGGCGTCCTTGCCGTAGGCGGCGCCTAGGATGTCGGCGCGCTGGGCGTCGCCATCGCCGCGGATGTCCAGCGCTTGACGCTCGGCCTCGCCGCGGATGTCGGCGACTTCGCGATCCGCCTGGGCCAGCCTCTCGCGCCGGTGCTGCTCACCGTCGGTGCGCACGCGCGCAGCCTGCTGGACGGCGTCATCCTGCATCCGCCGCACGATGCCGGGGATCGCTCCGGGTGGCGGTACGATCTCCGGCAAGCTCACCTCGATGACCTCGACCCCGAGTCGACCGGCCTTGATCCGGCGGCGCATGTCGGCCAGGGCCGTCTGCGTCACTGCTTCACGCCGGCTGGCGA
>CAXTRP010000513.1:0-406 GCA_964246615.1 uncultured Caulobacteraceae bacterium
AGAAAGAAACAGCTTAGATGGCGATCAAGAACAAGGGTTTCATGGCCGGCGCCACCATCGGCGTCGGGCTGGCGGCTGCGGCGGCGATCGGCGCAGGCGCGCACCTTCCCGGCTCCGCCTCCGCCCAGCCGGCCGGCGCCATCCAGCCCACCGCACCTCCGGGCGTGAACGCTCCCACCGGCGCGCCGGCGTCTTTCGCCGACATTATCCAGCGGGTGGCGCCTTCTGTGGTGTCCATCGTCGTCACCACCCACCTTGACCAGCCTCGGGTGATGCAGATTCCCGGGCTGCCGTTCCCGTTCTCCGTGCCGGGCCAGGGCGGCGGCTCCGGCGGCGATGAGGACAACGGCGACGACAGCGACAGCGGGCCGAGCGCCTGCAGCGTGCGGCCCAGCCCCGGCAGGCC
>CAXTRP010000513.1:416-2293 GCA_964246615.1 uncultured Caulobacteraceae bacterium
ATCCCGAAGGGCGACCCGCTCGAGAAGTTCTTTCATCAGTTCGAGCAGGGCCGCGGCGGCCGTCCGGCGAAGCCGCGTACCGGCATGGCCCAGGGCTCCGGCTTCTTCATTTCGGCGGACGGCTACATCGTCACCAACAACCACGTGGTCGAGAAGGCGGACACCATCAAGGTGACGCTCAGCGACGAGCGCGAACTCACCGCCCGGCTGATCGGCCGCGATCCCCTGAGCGATCTAGCGGTGATCAAGGTGGAGGGCGGCGGTTATCCGTTCGTCAGCTTCGAGACCGCGTCCAAGCCCCGGGTGGGCGACTGGGTCATCGCCATCGGCAACCCCTACACGCTGGGCGGCACGGTCACCGCGGGCATCGTCTCCGCCCAGGAGCGCCAGATCGGCCAGCAGTTCGTCAACTACCTGCAGATCGACGCGCCCATCAATCGCGGCAACTCGGGCGGCCCGACGTTCGACGTGTTCGGCCGGGTGGTGGGCGTGAACACCGCCATCTTCTCGGAGTCAGGGGGATCTGTGGGCATCGGCTTCGCCATCCCGGCTGAGCTGGCGTCCTCCATCACCAAGCAGCTGATCGCGACCGGCCACATCGTGCGCGGCTATCTCGGCGTCTCGATCCAGACCGTGACGTCAGACATCGCGGCAAGCGAAGGCTTAGGCGACCGGCGCGGCGCCCTGGTGGGCGATGTGACCGCCGGCGGACCTGCGGCGCGTGCGGGCGTCCAGGTGGGCGACGTCATCTTGTCGGTGAACGGCCATCCGGTGAAGTCGTCCGAGCAGCTGTCCCAGGTGACGGCCAACGTGCCTCCAGGCGGGGCTCTCGCGCTGGAGGTCCTGCGTGGCAGCCGGCGCCTGACCTTGTCCGCCCAGTCGGGCACCCGCCCGGCGGAAGCGAGCCTGAACCCCAACGGCGCCCCCAGCGACAGCGGCGGCGGCGACCAGCCGGGCGTCGGCGCCTCCACTCGGGCGCTCGGCATGCGGCTGGGCGTGCTCGATGCGGCCGCACGCCAGCAGTACAGCGTGCCGACTTCGGTGCGGTCGGGCGTGGTGATCGTGGGTGTGTCCAGCGGATCGGACGCCGGCCACATCGGGATCAAGCCCGGCTACGTTATCCAGCGTGCAGGCGACCGGGCGGTGAACACGCCGGCCGACGTGGTGGCTGCGGTGGCGGAAGCGCGGCGCGCCAGCCGCCCGTCGATCCTGCTGCTGGTGGAGGCCGATGGCCACAGCAGCTTCGTGCCCGTGAAGTTGGACACCGGCGACGCGCAAAAGTAGCTTGGCCGTTCGCGGGGGCGTCGCAAGCCGTCCCCGCCGTTCGGGGAGGCGTCTTTGCGCATACTGGTCGTTGAGGATGACGTCGACGCCGCCTCGGCGATGTGCCGCGGGCTGACCGAGGCGGGACACGACTGCACCACCGCCATCGACGGGCGCAAGGGCCTTGACGCCGCGCGGGGCTCAGCCTTCGACGTCATGGTGGTGGACCGGATGATGCCGCACATGGACGGCGTCACCCTGGTGGAGATGCTGCGCCGGGAGGGCGACAACACCCCCGTCCTGTTCCTGAGCGCGCTCGGCGAGGTCGAGGACCGGGTGGCGGGGCTCAAGGCCGGCGGCGACGACTACCTGGTCAAGCCCTACGCCTTCCCGGAGCTGATCGCCCGGGTGGACGCACTCGCGCGCCGGCGAGAAACCGGTTCGGTGCAGACCCTGCTCAAGGTCGGCGAACTGGAGATGGACCTGATCGGGCGGGGCGTGTCGCGCGCCGGAAAGGCCATCGACCTGCAGCCGCGCGAGTTCCAGCTGTTGGAGTACCTGATGCGTCACGCAGGCCAGTCAGTGACCCGCACCATGCTGCTTGAGGAGGTCTG
>CAXTRP010000514.1:0-2291 GCA_964246615.1 uncultured Caulobacteraceae bacterium
CTGGCCCGGCTGCAGATCGTGGACGCGCACGGCCCCTGGCTGGATGCGCAGGGTTTGGAAATGCGCTGGCGCTACAGCGAGCTGTTCAGTCGCCGTTTTCACGTCCAGGCGATCACCGCGCGCGCCTTGACGCTGCTGCGGGACCCCGTCCTGGCGCCCCAGCCGCCGTCCAAGGGCTCGTCGAGCCTGCCGGTGGCGGTTCAGGTGGATGCGCTGCGACTACGGCTGGACACCCTGCCGGCTTTCAGCGTGAAGCCGGGCTCCTACCAAGTAGAGGCCCGCTTCGCCCTTGAGCGCAACATGGCGGCGCAGGGTCGTCTGGCGGTGTTGAGCCGCCTGCACGCCGGCGATGGCCTGAACGCCGTGTTCCAGGTGGGCCAGCAGGGACGCGTGCTGGTCCGCGCCGACGCGGCGGAAGGCGCAGGCGGGGCGCTCGCCGGCTCGCTTGGCCTGGCCGTGAACCAGGGGCTGACCTTGAAGGTGCGGGCGAACGGCAGCGTCGACGCCGGCGCCATGCAACTCGCCGCGCGGGTCGGCGAGGACACGCCTCTGTCGGCCGCCGCGACCTGGGGTGCGGGCTCTGCGCAGCTGCATGCAAGGCTCGAGCTCGCCGCCTCCCGCCTCACCCGCGATCTTGCGGGTCGCGCCGGCCCCGTCGCCCAGCTGGCCCTGAACGCCCGCCACCTGCACGGCGACGTCTTCGACGTGGCGGGCGCGCTCGCCGCGCAGACCGCCAGCCTGCACGTCTCAGGGCCGCTCGACTGGAAGGTGCACAGCACCTCCGGCCTGGAATTGGCCTTGCAGGTTCCCGACGCGGCGCGCTGGGCGCCCGGCGTGGCGATCGGGGCCGGCGGCCTGACCGGCTCGGTGGTCGGAGACCCGGAGCGCTTCGCCTTCAAGGGCCAGCTCTCCGCCGTGCGCCTGGCGCAGAGCGGCTACAGCCTGGCGCGCGCCAGCGGGCCGGTGGCGCTGGACCGGCGTGGCGACGTCTGGGGCCTGCAGGCCGACTTGGCCGGCGCGGGCGGGGCGGGGCAGGGGACCTTGCCGGCGCTGCTGGGGGCCTCCCCGCGAGTGAAGCTTGACGGAGCGCGGCTTGCGGATGGCCGCTGGCTGATCCGCAGCCTGGACGCCGGAGGCGCCGGCCTGACGCTCTCTGGACAGGGCGGCCAGTCTCTCCTCGGCGGCGGCCTGTCGTTCAAGGGCCAAGCCCAGCTCGCCGACGTCGGTTTGCTGCAGAAGGGCGCCCGTGGCCGCCTTGAGACCGCCTGGACCGCCGAGGAGCCGAAAGGGGCGAAGGATTGGCGCTTCAGTCTGGACGCTCACGCCGCCGCCCTGGCCACGGGAACGCCCGTCGCCGACCACTTCCTGGGACCAGCGCCCCGCTTCCAGACTCAGGCCGCTTGGGGACCGGCCGGCCTGCAGGTGGCCAGCGCAGCCCTCACGGGCACGAGCGTCCAAGCCACCGCCAGCGGCCATCTCGACCCGCGCGGCGTCATGGCGTTCGACCTGGGCTGGCAGGCGCAGGGTCCTTTCCAGGCTGGCCCGCTGCAAGTCGCGGGCGAGGCCAAGGGCACGGCCCGGATCGGCGGCTCCCTCGGCGATCCTACCGCCGTTCTTGCGAGCCAGGTCGGCTCCCTGGCGCTCGGGCGCCTGATCGTCTCGCCCGCCCAGCTGACGCTCAGCATCGCCAAAGGGAACGCCGGCGTCAGCGGCCAGGTGGCGCTGGCCGGGCCGAGCGCTTACGGCCCCGCATCGCTGAAGGCCGGCTTCCAGGCCGTCGATGGCGGGCTGGAGGTGCACGATCTTACCGCCGACGCGGGCGGGCTGCAGGCCTCTGGCATGCTGGCGCTACGCCACGGCGCGCCAGCATCTGCGAACCTGACGCTCGCCCTGCGGCCGGGGGCGTTCATCTCCGCCGGCCGGCTGGGCGGGACGGTAAGGCTTAGCCAGGGCGGCGCCGGGCTGGCGGCCCACATAGCGCTTGAGGGGCGTGACGTAGCGACCCCGGAAATGCAGGGCGTGCTGCGAAGCATCCACGTGCAGGCGGACGGCCCCTTCGACCACCTGCCCCTGCAGATCGCCGCTGAGAGCACCGCGCCAACGCCTTGGCGCTTCGCAGGCTCCGGGCGGCTGGACCAGACCGGAACGGCGCGGCAGCTCACCCTCGGCGGCTCCGGCGAGGTCCGGCGCATTGCGCTCCGCACGCTGCAGCCCGCAGTGCTGCGATTGGACGGCGACGCCCGACAGCTCGATCTTACCCTGGCGGTCGGCGGCGGCCGGGCGAACGTGAG
>CAXTRP010000515.1:0-2288 GCA_964246615.1 uncultured Caulobacteraceae bacterium
CTGACCCGCGTCACTCTGGAACTCGCTAAGGCGCGCATCGATCGCCTGGGGGCTTGTGAGCAGGGCGGCCTTGAGCGCCTCGACCTTTTCCTGTGGTGCGTAATCGGTGGCCAGGCCGAGCAGCAGGCAGTCGGCCGCCTTCAGCCGCGCGCCGGTCAGCGCCAGCCACATGCCCGTCTCGCCCGCCAGGCGTGGCAGGAACCAGCCGCCGCCGACGTCGGGGAACAGGCCGATGCTCGTTTCGGGCATGGCGAACAGGGTCCGCTCGGTGGCTATGCGGTAGGTGGCGGGCGCCGAGATGCCCACGCCGCCGCCCATTACGACGCCATCCATGATCGCCACGACCGGCTTCGCATAGCCGAACAGCAGCGCGTTCAACCGGTATTCCTCAGCGAAAAAAGCACGGGCGGCCACGCCGTCCTCCGCCCCGCTCTGCATGATCATCCGGATGTCGCCGCCGGCGCAGAAACCCCGCGGTCCGGTATGGTCGAGCATGACGGCCGAAACGGCTGGATCGTCGCGCCAGGATACCAGCGCTTGCGCCATGATCTGGCACATCTGGATCGTCAAGGCGTGAAGCGCCGTGGGGCGGTTCAGGGTCAGTCGTCCCCAGCCGCCCTCGACGCGGACGATGACGGGAAGCTCGCCTGCAGTCGCATCTGTCATTGACGCAGCATCTCGCGCGCGGTGATCACCCGCATGATCTCGTTGGTGCCCTCCAGGATCTGATGGACCCGCAGGTCGCGGACGATCCGTTCCAGCGGGTAGTCCTTCAGATAGCCGTAGCCGCCATGCAGCTGCAGCGCGTCGTTGGCGACGCGGGAGCCCGCGTCGGTGGCGAAGCGCTTGGCCATGGCGCAGAGCTTGGTGGCGTCGCGGTCCTTGCGGTCTAGCGCTGAGGCGGCGTTGCGGATCATCAGCCGGGCGGCCTCCAGTTCGGTCGCCATGTCGGCCAGCTTGAACTGCAGCGCCTGGAAGTCGGACAGCGGCCGGCCGAACTGCCTTCTCGTGGAGACATAGGCCTGGGCGGTGTCCAGGGCCAGCTGGGCGCCGCCGAGCGAACAGGCGCCGATGTTCAAGCGGCCCCCGTCCAACCCGCTCATGGCGATGCGGAAGCCCTCGCCCTCGGCGCCCACGCGGTTCTCCACCGGCACGCGGCAGTCGTCGAAGTTCACCACCGCGGTGGGCTGGGCGTTCCAGCCCATCTTCCGCTCAGGCGCGCCGAAGCTCAGCCCCGGTGCGCCCTTCTCCACCACAAGGGTGGAGACGCCCCGAGCGCCCTCGGCTCCGGTCCGCACCATGCAGACGTAGATGTCGCTGACGCCCGCGCCGGAAATGAAGGCCTTGGAGCCGTTCAGCACGTAGTGGTCGCCGTCCAGGCGGGCGGTGGTGCGAAGGGCCGAGGCGTCGGACCCCGATCCCGGTTCGGTCAGGCAGTAGGAGCCGATCAACGCCATGGTGCTCATCTGTGGCAGAAGGCGCTGGCGCAGCGTATCGGAGCCGTACCGGTCGATCATCCAGCTCGCCATGTTGTGGATCGAGATGAAGGCCGCGGTGGCCACGTCGCCGTAGGACAGGGCCTCGAAGACCAGGGTGGCGTCGAGCCGCGAGAGCGCGGAGCCGCCGACGTCCTCGCGCACGTAAAGCGCCGCGAAACCGAGCTGGGCGGCCTGGCGCATCACGTCGACGGGGAAGTGGTGCTCCTCGTCCCAGCGGGCGGAGTGGGGCGCCAGCTCCGCAACCGCGAAGCTCTTGGCGGCGTCCCAGATGGCGCTCTGGTCCTCGTTGAGGGCGAAGTCCAAGACGGGGCTGCTCCTACTGCATGGTTGGGATGACGAAGCTGGAGTCGGACGTGCGGGCTTCGCCGGTGCGGCTGGGGCCGCCGTCCTCGGAACCGCGCGTCAGCGGGCCGTCATCGGGCCAGCGCGCGGTGACGGTCTTGACCTTGGTCCAGAACTTCACGCCTTCCATGCCGTGCTGGTTGGTGTCGCCAAAGGCCGAGCGCTTCCAGCCGCCGAAGCTGTGGTAGGCGACCGGCACAGGAATCGGCACGTTGATCCCCACCATGCCCACGTTCACCCGCGCGGCGAAGTCGCGCGCGGTTCGCCCGTTCTGGGTGAAGATCGCCACTCCGTTGCCGTACTGGTGCTGTGAGGGCAGGGCCAGCGCCTCCTCGAAGCTGTCCGCGCGCACCAGTTGCAGCACGGGACCGAAAATCTCTTCCCGATAGGTCTTCATGTCCGGCTTCACGTGGTCGAACAAAGTTGGCCCGATGAAGAAACCCTTCT
>CAXTRP010000516.1:0-1713 GCA_964246615.1 uncultured Caulobacteraceae bacterium
CGCAAGGCCTATGAAGAGCAGCAGGATGATGGCGAAAGCCAGGGCCGCATGGGTTCGCGCCCGCCCCCGCGCCGCGGCCGAGGCGGCTTCCAGCGCGTGCGCGAACCGCAGCGAGGCGCGCCGCTGCTGGCCGAACGCCTGCACGGTTTCGAGGCCCGACAGCGTCTCGCCGGCGAAGCCGACCGCAGAGGTCGTGCAGTCCTGCGCCGCCGCGGTGAACCGGCGCACCCGGCGGCGAAAGATCAGCAGGGGCGCCAGGAACACCGGGACGAACAGCAGCAGCGCCGCCGAGACCGGGCGAAGCACCACCAGCAGCGCCAGCGCCCCCAGCAGGCTGAGCAGGTTGCGCAGCGCCACCGAAGCGAGGTTGCCAGCCAGGTTCTGCACCGCACCCGCATCGCTGGTAAGCCGCGACATCACGTCGCCAGGTTCACGTCCGGCGAGCGCTTGGGCGTCCAGGCCCAGCACGTGGTCGTAGAGGGTGCGGCGCAGGTCGGAGGCCACCCGCTCGCCCAGCACGGTCACGAAGTAGATGCGCAGCGCCGTGGTCCCTGCGAAGGCCAGTGCGACCGCAGCCAGGACCATGAGCGGAACCGCCAGGTCGTGGCGGTCGTGCGCCGAGCCGATCCGATCGACGGCGAAGCGGCCGGCGATGGTCAGCGCCAGGATCGCGCCAGTGGAAAGGAGCACCGACACGCCGGCGGCGAGCCCCAGCACGAGGTGGCCTGACAGAAGCTGCGCAAGCCGGGCGAGCGGGGGTACGGGCCGGTCGCCCGAGGCAGGATGGGCTATCCGCAAGACCGCTTTTCCACCATAGTCCCCCGCCAAGCCTGCCATTCCGACAAGGCGGGACGTCCTGTCCAGCCCCCGGCCCGCTTTCGGCCCCAAGGAGCTGTCGATCTGTGAACCTTCGCAGCGGCCAAGCCCAGCGCGCGTCCAGCGGCGATCGCCCTTGAAGGCGCTTATCGTCGCGGCAGGCCAGGGGGTTCGCCTGAGGGGCGTGGCCTACTCCAAGCCCCTGGCCCAGGTCGGCGGCGTCGCCCTGATCGAGCGTGTCATGCGAAGTGCGGCGCTGGCGGGCGTGAGCGAGTTCGTCGTAGTGACGGGATACGAAGGCCAGCACCTCGCCCAAGCGCTGGAGGCGATCGCACCCCGGGTGGGCCTGCCTGTCTCGTGCGTGTTCAACCCAGCCTGGCGCGGCGCGAACGGCGTATCGGTGCTCTCGGCCGAGGCGCACCTGCAAGACGCGTTCCTGCTGCTGATGGCCGACCACCTGTTCGACCCGGCGATCCTGCGCGATCTGATGGACTGCGCCCGTCAAGACGATGGCGTGGTCCTGGCGGTGGACCGCAGGCTCGACAACCCGATGGTAGACCTTGACGACGTCACCCGCGTGGAGACCGGCGCGAACGGCGCGATCAGGCGCATCGGCAAGCTGATCGACGCCTACGACGCCTTCGACACGGGCCTTTTCCGCGCAGGCCCGGCGCTGCTGGAGGCCCTGCACGCGGACGTGGCGTCCGGTGGGGCGGGCAGTATCTCGGCAGGCATGCAGCGCCTGGCGGATGCTGGCCGTGCGGGGACATACGACATCGGCGACCGCTTCTGGATCGACGTGGATGACGCCGCGGCCCTGGAGAAGGCGGAAGCGAGCATGGCCGACGCGGCCTGACAGGACCGGCATCGCGAACCCCGACGCGCCAAAGCCTCACT
>CAXTRP010000516.1:1723-2280 GCA_964246615.1 uncultured Caulobacteraceae bacterium
AGCTTCTTCCCCCTTTCGTCATCCTCGGGCTCGTCCCGAGGACGAGCGTTCAGCGTCACGGACGCTTGAAAGCTGAACGACGGCCGAGACCTCGTGCTAAGAGCCGGCTCTGGGTCAGGCGTCGCGTTGGGCATGAGGCTGTCGGCATCTTGGAGACGGCTCGGCCGAGGCCAGCTCGACCGGTATCTGCTGCGCAGGCTCGCCATGCCGACGGCTGTCAGCCTCGGCGTGATCCTCTTCGCGCTGCTGCTCGACAAGGCGCTGCGGCTGGTGGAGTCCCTCACCGAAAGCGGCGCTCGGCTGGGCTACCTGCTGCCGCTGATGGCGTCGTTGACGCCTTACTTCCTCGCCACCGCCGCACCGTTCGCCCTGTTCACCGGCATGCTGATCGCTGTCAGCACCCTGGATGAGGGGGGCGAGATCGAGGCTGTCCTCGCTGCGGGCGTGTCGCCGGACCGCCTGGCGCTCCCTTTCCTCGCGGCCGGCGCGGCGGCGGCGGTCGCGCTGCTGCTGGTGTCCGGATGGGCCGAACCGCTCGGCCGCTTCGAGTACGCCAG
>CAXTRP010000517.1:0-2274 GCA_964246615.1 uncultured Caulobacteraceae bacterium
CAGGAGCCAGGCCGCCGCTGCGCAAGCGGCGAGGGGAACCACTGCGCCAGAACCCAACAGCAGGTCGAAAGACCGCTTGGCGCGGCCAAGATCGGCATCGGCGCCGACCCGGTGAGCGGGTTCATCCATGCTCGGCCAACGCGCCGAGCGCCGAGGCGATGCGATCATCAGGCGGCAAGCAGCGTGTCCAGGCAACGCCCAAGCGACTCGCGCCAGGATGGGAGCGCCGCACCGAACACGGCCTGCAGCCGAGCACAGTCCAGGCGCGAGTTGGCCGGTCGGGCCGCGGGCGTCGGATAGTCCGCCGTACGGATAGCCTTGACCCTGGCGAATGGCCCGCCCCTCTCGCGCGAGCCCTCGAAGATGGCTTCGGCGAACTCCGCCCAACTGGCCTCGCCGTTTCCAGCCATGTGGTAGAGGCCTGGCGCTCCCTTGTCCTTGTTCATGTGTTCGGCGACGATCAGCAAGGTCTGGGCGATATCGGCGGCAGCGGTGGGGCACCCGACCTGATCGCCGACTACCCCCACCTCGTCTCGAGTCTCGGCCAGACGGAGCATCGTACGGACGAAGTTCTTGCCGTGAGGCGCATAGACCCAGGCCGTGCGCAGGACGGCGTGGCGGGGATGGGCGGCTGCGACCGCCGCCTCACCCTGAAGCTTGGTGGTCCCGTAGACGGTGACAGGTCCAGTCGGATCGGCTTCCACGTAAGGCGAGCGCTTGCGCCCGTCGAAGACGTAGTCTGTGGAAAGGTGCAGGATCGGGGCGCCAAGATCGGCTGCAACCTCCGCCAGCCGCCCGGGCGCAAGGGCGTTGACCAGCAGCGCCCGCTCCGGCTCGTGCTCCGCCTGATCGACGGCGGTGTAGGCGGCGGCGCTGACCACGACATCGGGTCTTGCGGCTCGAAGTGCGGGTGCGATCGTTTCCAGCCGCTCCAGGTCCAGGTCCGGCCGGCCGAGACGCACCACCTCCACGCCCCGTGCGGCCCCGGCTAGCGCCAGGGCGGTCGCCACCTGACCCTCGCGTCCTGTCACCACCAGCCGCACGACGACCTCCAAGGAACGCGTTAGGGCGCAGGGCGCCGAGACGTTACGGCTGCGCCGCCAGCCCAAGCCGCTGGCCGTCATAGCGTTCGCGCAGCGGCCGCCACCAGTCTTCACGGTCGATGTACCACTGCACGGTCTTGGCGACGCCGGTCTCGAAGCTTTCCTGCGCGCGCCAACCCAGCTCAGTCTCAAGCTTGGTGGCGTCGATGGCGTAACGCTGGTCGTGGCCAGGACGGTCAGGAACAAAGGTGATCAGGTCGCGACGAGGGCCTTCGGAGCGAGGCTGCAGGGCGTCCAATTGCTCGCAGATGGTCTGGACCACAGCCAGGTTCGCCCGTTCGTTGCGGCCGCCGACGTTGTAGCTCTCCCCTGGCTCGCCCCGTCGCACGATCAGCGCCAACGCGCGGGCGTGATCCTCAACGTAGAGCCAGTCGCGCACGTTGTCGCCGCGCCCGTACACCGGCAGGGGCTTGCCCTGCATGGCGTTCAGGATGGTCAGCGGGATCAGCTTTTCAGGAAAGTGGTAGGGGCCGTAGTTGTTGGAGCAGTTGGAGACCAGAACCGGCAGACCATAGGTGTGGAACCAGGCCCGGGCCAGGTGGTCCGACGCCGCCTTCGAGGCCGAATAGGGCGAGCGGGGATCGTAGGGCGTAGTCTCGCTGAAGGCGCCCTGTGCGCCCAGGCTGCCGAACACCTCGTCGGTGGAGATGTGCAGGAAGCGGAAGCGGTCCTTCTGATCGCCCTGCAGGCCGCGCCAGTGGGCGAGCGCCACTTGCAGCATCGTGAAGGTTCCCACGATGTTGGTGGTGACGAACGGTTCCGCGCCGGTGATGGAACGATCCACGTGGCTCTCTGCGGCCAGGTGCAGGACGGCTGTGGGACTGAACGTAGCAAAGGTCTGAGCCACGAAGGCCGCATCGGCGATGTCGCCCTGGACGAAGCCGTAGCGCGTTGAGCCGTCCACGTCTCCCAGGCTCGCCAGACAGCCCGCATAGGTCAGCTTGTCGAGGTTGAGCACCCGCGCAGGGGTGTCCTGGATCAGGTGACGCACCACCGCAGAGCCGATGAACCCCGCCCCGCCGGTGACCAGCACCCGGTCTTCAGCGGTGAACTCTCGCGTGGCCATCTTCAGAGCTGCCCGACCACGTGGGTGGCGCTCTCCTCGGCCACCCGCTGCAGGTATTGGCCATAGCCGCTCTTGCCGAGTTCGCGGCCGAGCGCAGCCAGCTCG
>CAXTRP010000518.1:0-2264 GCA_964246615.1 uncultured Caulobacteraceae bacterium
GGACGCCATCGAGCTCGCCCGGGCCCTGATCCGCCGCCCGTCGGTGACGCCCGCTGACGCCGGCGCCATGGACGTGCTGCAGGAGGCGTTGGAACGCCTGGGTTTCGCCTGTCGCCGGCTGAAGTTCGGCGAGATCGAGAACATCTACGCCCGGCGCGGGACCGCCGGCCCCAACTTCTGCTTCGGTGGCCATACCGACGTGGTGCCCGTGGGCGACGCAGCAGCCTGGAGCGAGGGTCCCTTCGCCGCCGACGTGGTGGACGGGGTGCTCTACGGGCGGGGTGCTGTGGACATGAAGGGGGCGGTGGCCGCCTTCGTCGCGGCGGCCTCCAACGTCCTGGCCGATGGCGAGCCCAGGGGCTCCATCTCGCTGCTGGTCACCGGGGACGAGGAGGGGCCGGGCCACGACGGCGCCCGCCGCATCGTGGAGCTGTTGAGCGCCGAGGGCGAGCAGGTGGACCACTGCCTGGTGGGCGAGCCGACGTCTTCATCCGAGCTTGGCGACATGATCAAGGTGGGCCGGCGCGGCAGCCTGAACGCCGTGGTCGCCGTGCAGGGGGTGCAGGGACACGTGGCCTATCCTCACCGGGCCGCCAACCCGGTGCCCGTACTGCTGGCCATGCTGCACCGCCTGCTGGAGCGGGAGCTGGACCAGGGCTATCCGGAGTTCCAGCCGTCTCGCCTGGAGGTCACAGACCTTGAGGTCGGCAACCCGGCCCACAACGTCATCCCGGCCCGGGCGAGCGCTCGGCTGAACATCCGCTTCAATCCCAGCTGGAAGGGCGCTGAGCTGTCAGCCTGGCTGGAAGAGGAGCGGACACGCGCCGAGGCGGATTTCGCAGGGTCCGTGGCGCTGGACATCAAGATGTCGGGGGAGGCCTTCTACACAGAGCCCAGCGCGTTTGTGGACCTGGTGGCGAAGGCCGCCGAGGACGCCACGGGCCGCAAGGCCGAGCTATCCACCTCGGGCGGCACCTCGGACGCGCGCTTCATCCGCGCGCTGTGCCCGGTGGTGGAGCTGGGGCTGGTCGGGACCACCATGCACATGGTGGACGAGCGTGCGCCGGTCGCGGAGGTGCACGCCCTGGCGCGCGTCTACGAAGGGGTGCTCCGGCGTTATTTCGAGACCTTTGGCTCCGCTTGAGCATGCTCGCGCTGACGGCGGAAGCCCGGGCGGCCGGCGGCGGCCTGGTGCAGCTGGTGCGTGGCCGCGCGGATTGGGACGCGCGTTTCGAGTTCACCACCCGCGGCTTCGTGCGCTCTTTCGCCGGACCTTTGCTGGCCCTGCCCCTGTACGTCGCGGCGGTCGCCTTGGTGGAGCACGCGCCGTCCTCGCGCGCGCTCTGGAGCGCAGGTCTCGCCCACCTGGTGGACGCGTTCGGCTTTCCGCTGCTGCTTGCGGCCATCGCCCGGCCCATGCGGTTCAAGGCGGGCTTTGCGGCCTTCGTCATCATCAACAACTGGGCGGCGCTCTACCTGAACATCTTCCTGGCCGCCTCGGCGCTCTTGACGCTGCTGGGCCCGGACGGGGAACAGGCGTTCAGTTGGGCGACGCTGGCGCTGCTGGTGCTGTCGGTGGCCCTGGTCTGGCGCGTGGCCCTTGAGACGCTGAGCCGCGAGCTGGCGCCCATCGCGCTGGTGGTGGTGCTATCCATCGGCTGGGGCGCCCTGGTGGATCAGGGCGCCCGCTGGGTTCTGGGCGGCTGAGCGGCCACCGGCTCAGCCTCAGCCATAGTCCACGTCGATGAGGTACAGCCCGTGCGGCGGCGCCACCTGGCCGCAAGCTCGGCGGTCCCGCGCTTCAAGCGCCTGAGCCATCCGCTGCACGGGCCAGCGCCCGGCGCCCACCTCCACCAAACTCCCGGTCAGAGATCGGACCTGGCGGTGCAGGAACGAGCGTGCGGCGAAGCGCAGCCGCACCTCCTCGCCCACCCGCTCCACCGCCACCGTGTCCAGCGTCTTCACCGGCGAGCGGGACTGGCAGTGCATGTCGCGGAAGGTGGTGAAGTCGTGCGTGCCGATGACGGCGCTCGCCGCTTGCGCCATGGCGTCCAAGTCCAGCGGCGTCTTCACCCACCAGGCCCGCGTGCGTTCCAGCACCGGTGGCGGCTTGCGGTCGATCACACGGTATAGATAACGCCGCCCTACCGCGGAGAACCGGGCGTGGAAGTCGTCGTCGGCGATGCGGGCGTCCAGCACCGAGATCGGCTCAGGCACAAGGTGGGCGTTGACGGCGTCGCGGATTACGTCCGTGCGCCAAGCCT
>CAXTRP010000519.1:0-2256 GCA_964246615.1 uncultured Caulobacteraceae bacterium
AGCACCTTCAGCCGGTCATGCAGGCCATGGCCGGCGATGCGCATCCAGAGCGGGTGATCCGGCGTCACCCGCCCCGCCAGGAGGTCCCAGGTGATCCAGCGCCGGTCGTTCTCGAACGCCGCCTGTTCGACCATCGGCGGGGTGGCGTGGGCGTAGCAGAGGTCCTCGGTCTGGATCAGCCGCGCCCCCGGGTTCACCTTGCGGATTTCCCGCATGGAGAGCCGCACCGCGTCGATCTCGTTCAGGAGCGCCAGCCAGAACGCGCCTTCGTCGCGGCTGCGGTGAGGATACCAGACGCCGTACAGGCAGCTGAACCGCGCCGTGGTCAACGGCTCGTTGACGGGGCTCCAATCCTCCACCCAGGGATAGCGTTCGGCGGTCGCGCGGGCGTGGGCGGCCAGGCCCGCGGAGAACCCGTCGTCCACCAGGCTGCTGTAGCGCGGCCCGCTCCCGTGATGGACCAAGCCCACGATGGGCTTCATGCCCAGCCGGCTGATCTCCCGCAGCCGCTCGTCGCTCCAGCTGAAGTCGCGCCCGTCCGGATGCTCCGGCGAGACCCGCTCCCACAGCACGGGACAGCGCAGGCGCGTGACGCCGAGCCCCGCGAAGGCTTCAAGGTCGGCGATGCGGTGCTCGTGGCCGGACAGCACGGTCTGGTCGGTGAAGCGGTCGTGGACGCGGGCCACCGTGCATTCGTGCCCGCCCCATAGTTCCACGGGCTTCATGCCCTCTCAAGGCCGATCCCGCTTGATGCGCCTGTCAAGAGTGGGACCAGACTCGTGGTTTTATTCATGGCCAGCCTCCACAACGTGAATGACGTAAGACGCTCATTGTTCCAACCAAGGCGACAAGTTTGATGATGCCTTAAGTATGCTTTCCTTTGTTAGTGTAATTTGCAGCTTGCCTGTCTAGGCGTAAACTTACAACGGATGCGAAGGCGCGCCTATGACACGCTGGAGCAGGGCCGAAAGCGCCTCCACCGAGTACGGCTTTCGTAACAGCTCGAAGCCGTGGCTCCCTTCCTGCGCGAGCACGGCGCTGTATCCGCTGGTCAGGATAACGGGCAGGTCGGGATGGTGCGTGCGGATCGTCTCGGCCAGATCGATCCCGTCCATCCCGGGCATGATGACATCGGAGAACACGGCGTCGAAGACCGTTACGTCTTCGGCCAGCCTGCTCAACGCCTCGTTGGAGCCCCCCACCCAATGGGTCCGATAGCCCAGGTCTTGCAGCATCTCACTGGCGAAGCGCCCGATCGCCTCGTTGTCTTCGACGACCAGGATGTGCATGGCCCGACTTCCGGTCGCGTGGTGCTTGTTCGCCGGTCGGGCCGAGAGCACGGCCGACTCGGGCGGCGCTTGCGGCAGGAAGATCATGAAGGTCGAGCCTTCGCCCTCCTTGCTCCTCACATCCACCTCACCGCCCGACTGCTTGGCGAACCCGAAGACCTGGCTGAGGCCGAGACCTGTGCCTTTGCCGACCTCTTTTGTGGTGAAAAACGGTTCGAAGATGTTGGCGATCTTGTCGGGTGCGATGCCCGATCCGGTGTCGCTGACCGACACCTCGATGAACTTGCCTGATGTACGGGCATGGCCCCGGATCGAAGGCAATCCGTCAACCTCCCGAACGGTAAGCGTCAGAAGGCCTTCCCCACCCATGGCGTCGCGGGCGTTGGCCGCAAGGTTCACGAGCGCGGTCTCGAACTGAACCACGTCCGCCTGTATGAAGCAGGGCGGCTCGCACAAGGACAGTTGGATGCTCACGCGCGGACCGACGAGAAAGCGGACCATCTCGGCCAGATCGCGTATGTGAAGTCCGACGTCGAACACCTCGGGCTTGAGCGGCTGTCGGCGGGCGAAGGCCAGCAATTGGCCAGTCAGCTTGGAGGCGCGATCGACGGTATCGGAAATGGCCTGGATGTAGCGCATCCGTCGTTCGCTCGACAGATCATCGCGCTTGAGGAAGTCGATCGAGGAGCGCACGATCGTCAGAAGATTGTTGAAGTCGTGCGCGACACCGCCGGTGAGCTGTCCGATGGCCTCCAGCTTCTGGGATTGTCTCAGCGCCTCTTCAGTCGCCATGAGCGCCTGAGTGCGTTCCTCGACCTGTTGCTCCAGCGTGTCTTTGAGCTTCCGGAGGTTGGCCTCGGCCTCGTGCTCGGTTGTTCGGTCGCGGAACACCTTTGTGAAGTCGCCTTCTGGATTGCTCATCAGCAGGCCGGATCCCCAGAAGCGGGATCCATCCTTGCGCCGGTGC
>CAXTRP010000520.1:0-2245 GCA_964246615.1 uncultured Caulobacteraceae bacterium
CCAGCGCATCGACCACTCAGTCCCGATGGCCCAGGGCGCCGCCCGGCGCTACGCTGCGCTGCAGGCGGAGTGGGGGCCGTGGGGGCTGGCCTGGTGGGAGGCGCTGCTGCGCGCGGCCGACCGGGCGGCCTCCGACGCCCTGAACGCCATGCCCGAGCCGAAGGGTGCGCCCGCGTCGGCCGCAGTCCTGGAGCCCGCCGATGGCTGAGGCGACCATCGCCGTCGACCTAAGGAACCCTGGCCAGGTCTTCGCCTGCCTCGGCCTGATGGAGGCCGCCCACGCGCTGCACCTGGAGCCGGAGCGGCTGCGGCGCGAGCCGGTGACCGGCCGCTACGACTGGGAGGACGGCGCAGTCCAGGCCCGCTTCACCCTGGCCGCGCCGGGCGATGAGGATCCGGTCGCGGCCGTGGTCGGCTTCCTGGCGCGCGCGCAGATCGTGTCGCTGAACGCTCCGACCGCGTCCGGCGACGGGGTGGCGCACAGCACCGTCAAGTGGGACGTCCCGAGCGAGGCCTTCTCGCCTGGTGAGCCCCGCCTCTTCCCTTTCCAAACGGCGGACTCGCCGGCCACCCTGCCGGTGCGCCTGTCCAACCCGGCGCGCCCGGCGATCGCCATCCTGATCAGCCATTGGGGAGACGAGCCGGTGGCGCTTGGGCGCGACAACGTGAAGTTCTGGGCGGGCTCGGGCGGCTATCCGGGCGCGGCGCTGGCCCGCGACGCGCTCCAGCTGGTCAAGGGGCTCTACGGGGCGGAGCTGACGGAGGCGGCCGCCGACCCGTTCGGCTTGGCGGCGCCGCAGTCGTCAAGCTTCAGCTTCGACTGGCGGCGGAGCTACACGCCGCTGGACGCCGGCTTCTCGCCCAACGCCCACGGCTCCATGACCATGGTGGGCTACCCCCTGGTGGAACTTCTTGCAGCCATCGGGCTGCAGAACGCGCGCCCGGACCGGCCGGACCGGCGCAACAAGCTGGCCTATCGCTACGCGGTTTCGAACACTCGCCTGCCGCTGCTACTGGCCCGTCCGGTGCTGGGCTGCGCAGACCTTGGCTTTCCGGTGCGCACGTTCCGCATGCAACTCGGCTGGCCCGGCCAGGAGGGCCAGGCCCGCTGCATCAAGAACTCTCTGGAGGAAATATCATGACCGCAGACCCCGCCATGCTGCAGCCCGAGGACTTCCGCAGCTGGGCTGAGGACCTGCGCGGCCCCGTCGCCCTGACGCTCCGCCAGAAGCTCCTGCCCGTGGAGGGGGAGGGCGGAGTAATCTTCCCGCCGACCTATGCGGGGATCGGCTACAACATCGATGAGCTCGGCGACGGCACCAAGGTCGCCCAGGTCGACTCCGTCGGCGCCCAGGCCAACCGCATGGAGCCGCTTTTCAAACGGTCGCCTGCGGGACGGCCGGAGAACCCGCTGGCGGGCCTCGTGCCCCAAATCGACATCCAGCTCGGAAACGAGAAGACCGTTTCGGTGCTGGACGCCGGCCACCGGCTGGGCGACGCGGTGGTGCGGGCGTCGGAGCTGTCGGAGGAGGCCCAGGCCGCCTTCCGCGCGTATCTCGACGCCGGCGACGCCGCCCCGATCGCGAAATTGGCGCCCACCTCGTTGGTGTTCGGCGCCTGGGACAGCCGCGACACCCAGGCCAAGCTGCCGCGGATCGTCTCTTCCGTCATCCGCGCCTGGGACGTCGACCCGTTGAAGCGCTCCGCCCAGTACAACCCAGCCACTGACTATGCGGCGCTCGGCGTTTTCGACGAGGGCGAGGCGGCCAAGGCGGCCGGCGACGCCAAGAGCCCCCTGGCCCAACGGGGCTTCGTCCACGTCCCAGCGGTCGCCAGCCACGGCGGCGTCGTCGCCCGGGGTGGGATCGTGCGGGAGGTGACCGTCAACTTGGTGGCGCTCCGCCAGCTCGGGGGCGAGAACGGCGAGGCGCTCAGGGCCTATGCGTTGGGCCTGGCGCTGGTCGCCGCCGCCGAGCCGCAGGACGGCTTCCTGCGCCAGGGCTGCCTCCTGACCTCCGATCCGGACGCGAAGGCCGCCTGGCTGGAGGTCGCTCGCACGGGCGAGCGCCGGCCCATCGCCCTGACCCCCGACGCCGTGCTGGAGTTCGCCAGGGCCGCCGCCGCGCGCTTCGGGGTCGGCCCGTCCCGGACCGTCCGCTTCGACCCGAAGAAGGCGAAGGACGACGTCAAGAAGAAGGACAAGGCGGCCTGAGCCCGGACGGAGCGCGAAGCGACATGACCGCTT
>CAXTRP010000521.1:0-2231 GCA_964246615.1 uncultured Caulobacteraceae bacterium
CATCCCGGCTACGGCTTCCTGTCGGAAAACGCCAAGTTCGCCGAGATCGTGGAGGCGCACGGCTACACCTTCATCGGCCCGCGGCCCGAGCACATCCGGGTCATGGGCGACAAGATCAGCGCCAAGCAGACGGTGCGCGACGCCGGCATCCCGGTGGTGCCGGGCTCGGATGGCGGCGTATCCACGGTGGAGGAGGCGATGGCCGCTGCGCAGTCCATCGGCTTTCCCGTGTTGATCAAGGCCGCAGCCGGCGGCGGCGGGCGGGGCATGAAGGTCGCGAAGGACCCCGACAGCCTGGCCGAAGCCGTCGCCACCGCCCAGGCCGAGGCGCAGGCCGCTTTCGGCGACGGCACGGTCTACATGGAGCGCTACCTCCAGCGTCCGCGCCACATCGAACTGCAGGTGATCGCCGACAGCCACGGCCACGTGGTGCATCTGGGGGAGCGCGACTGCTCCTTGCAGCGCCGCCACCAGAAGGTGCTGGAGGAGGCCCCCTCCCCGGCCATAGACGCCGCCACGCGCGCCCGCATCGGCGCTGTGGTGGTCGAAGCGGTGGCCCGCATCGGCTATCTGGGGGTCGGCACCATCGAATTCCTGTACGAGGACGGCGAGTTCTTCTTCATCGAGATGAACACCCGGCTGCAGGTGGAGCATCCGGTCACCGAGGCCATCACCGGCATCGACCTGGTGCGCGAGCAGATCCGCATCGCCGCCGGCCTGCCGCTGTCGTTTTCGCAGGCGGACGTGCATTTCGAGGGTCACGCCATCGAGTGCCGCATCAATGCGGAGAACCCGCGCACCTTCACGCCCTCGCCGGGCAGGGTGACCGACTTCCACGCGCCCGGCGGCCTCGGCGCACGGCTCGATTCGGCGGTCTATGCCGGCTACTCGATCCCGCCCTACTACGACAGCCTCATCGGCAAGTTGATCGTGCACGGGCGCGATCGCCCGGAAGCGCTGGCCCGCATGGCCCGCTGCCTGGGCGAGATGGTCGTGGGCGGGATCGAGACCACCATCCCGCTGTTCCAGGACCTGCTCGGCGAGGGAGACATCGCCGCGGGCGCCTATGACATCCACTGGCTGGAACGGTGGATGGCGAAGGCCTGATCGCGGCCTCGACGCAGCAAGCGGGCGGGCAGAAACGCCTTTCCTGCGGCTCCCCCCACCCTCTACAACGCCATTTCGATCCGGCCCAAAGGGACAGCGCTTGGACGGCTTCACCGCCGAGGACCTGATCGCCTGCTACAAGCGCGGGGTGTTCCCGATGGCGGAGGCGCGCGACGATCCGCGCATCTTCCTGATCGACCCGGAACGTCGGGGCGTGCTGCCGCTGGAGAGCTTCCACGTGCCGCGCCGACTGGCCCGCACCGTGCGCCAGGCGCCCTTCGAGGTGCGTGTCGACACCGCGTTCGAGGCCGTGATCGAGGCCTGCGCCGCCAGCGCCGAGGACCGGCCCGAGACCTGGATCAACGCGGCGATCCAGCACCTCTATCGGGAGCTGTTCGGGCGCGGGCAGGCGCATACGGTGGAGTGCTGGCTGGGCGATGAGCTGGTGGGCGGCCTCTACGGCGTTTCCATCGGCGGCGCCTTCTTCGGAGAAAGCATGTTCTCCACCGAGCGGGACGCGAGCAAGATCGCGCTGGTGCACCTGGTCGGCCGGCTGGTGGTGGGGGGCTATCGCCTGCTGGACGCCCAGTTCATGACCGAGCACCTGTCGCAGTTCGGCGCGGTGGAGATCGCCCGCTCCGACTACCGCCGGCGCCTGCTCCAGGCCGTGATCGCGCCGGCCGACTTCTACAGGCTGGCCCCGGCCGGAGCGGGAGCCGTCGGCGTGGCCGGAGCCGAGGGCGTTTTGCAGGCGATCACCCAAACGTCGTAGATCGGGTGCTCGAACGGATGCAGCCCGGGCGCATCGCCGAACATCCAGCCGCGAAAAACCTGACGCGCCACCTGCGGCGTGCGGCCGCCCAGCACTTCGGGCTGGTACTGCACCTCCATATGGGCGGCGGTCTGCGCGTAGGGCTCGTCAGACGCCTGGGTCTCGCAGGCGTGTACGGTGATGACCAGGTCCTTGTAGCGGACCGGCTCGTTCACCTGCGCCTCGAACCGCAAGGTCTCGGCCGTGACCTTGTCCAGCGCCTGCAGCACCACCGTCGTGTAGCGAGGCCGCTTGGGCGGCGGCGGTGGAAGCTCAGGAACCTCTGGGGTGTTGTTGGCCAGCACGGTGGCGG
>CAXTRP010000522.1:0-2230 GCA_964246615.1 uncultured Caulobacteraceae bacterium
CCCCTCGCACGCCCCCTGGGTCCCGGCTCTCCGCTGCGCTGCGGCCGGGATGACAGATCAAGATGAGCGCACCCTCGCCGTGGTGAGGAAACCCCCCCGCTCGTCGGTAAGGTAGTCCACAAAGCACGCCGTGGACGCCGCCGCGTGAGGCCCCACCAGCACCGTGGCCATGCCATAATCCGCCGCAGGGGCCAGGTTGCGCTCGCTGTCCTCGAAGAAGGCGCTGGTCTGTGGAGTCACCGCGTGGGCGGCGATCAGGCTCTCGTAAGCGCCGGCCTGGGGCTTGGGGATGAGCCGGGCCGCTTCCAGGTGGAAGACGTGCTCGAACAGCTCGGCGAACCTCAGCTTCTCGAGCACCCGTTCAGCATGGCCAGCCGATCCGTTGGTGAACACCAGCCGCCGTCCGGGCAGGCTGGCGAGCGCGTCGTGGAGAACCGGATCGGCAACCACCGTCCCCAGGGAGATGTCGTGCACCTCGTCCAGGAAGGCGTAGGGGTCGATGCCGTGGTTGGCCATTAGGCCCGCGAGCGTCGTGCCGTGTTCGCGCAGGTAGCGCTTCTGCAACGCGTGCGCTTCGGCCTCCGGCAGGCTGGTGGTGCGCATCATGTAGGCGGTCATCCGGGCGTCCATCTGCGCCTGCACGGGTCCGCTGAACGGGTAGAGCGTGTTGTCGAGATCGAAGATCCAGGTGTCGACGTGGCTCAGGTCCGGGCGCAAGTCGTCGTCATCCTCCGGCGCCGCGCTCAACCCGCGCATATCAGCGTGCCGGAGCCATGCTCGCTGAACAGTTCCACCAGCATGGCGTGGGACCTGCGGCCGTCCAGGATGACCACCGCCTCCACGCCGCCTTCGATAGCGGCGATGGCGGTGGAGAGCTTTGGGATCATGCCGCCGGTGGCGGTGCCGTCGGCGATGGCGGCCTTGGCCTCGGCGGCGGTCATCTGGCGGATCAGCTCGCCGTCCTTGTCCAGCACGCCCTTCACGTCTGTGAGCAGCAGCATGCGCTTGGCCTTGAGGGCCGAGGCCACAGCGCCAGCGGCGCTGTCCGCGTTGATGTTGTAGGTCTCGCCATCCTCGGACACGCCGATGGGAGCCAGCACGGGGATATAGTCCTGGTCGGCGTAGATCAGGGCCTCCACGATCTTGGGGTCTACCGTCTTCGGGTCGCCGACGAAGCCAAGGTCGACAGCCTGTTCGATGTGGGAGTGCGGGTCGATGTGGGTGCGCACCGCCTTGTCCACGGTGATCAGCCGGGCGTCCTTGCCGGAAAGGCCCACGCCGCGCACGTCCGCTTCCGTCCCCGCACGGTTGATGTAGTGCACCAACTCCTTGTTGATGGCGCCGGAAAGGACCATTTCGGCCACCTCCATGGTGGCGCCGTCGGTGACGCGCAGGCCGTCCACGAACGTGCTTTCCACGCCCGCCTTCTTCAGCATGCGGCTGATCTGCGGGCCGCCGCCATGGACCACCACCGGATGCACGCCGACGAGCTTCATCAGAACGAGGTCGGCGGCGAAGGCCCGGGCCACCGCCTCCTCCCCCATGGCGTGGCCGCCGTACTTAACCACCACCACCGAGCGGTCGTAGACCTGGATGTAGGGCAGAGCCTCGGCCAGGGTGCGGGCCGTGGCCCAGCCGGGTTCGTCCTCAAGCTCGGGGCTGGCCTTGATCATGAGCGGCCGTTTAGCCGATGGCGGAGAGATTGTGGAGGGCGCTTGGTTCGGCGCAGCTGGTGGAGGAGGCTCCAGCTTGACGCCGCGACGCCCAACCAGCCCCCTACGTCGGCTTCCCAACCCCCGCTCCAGACGGTGAGGATCAGGGGCTCACACGTCTCCCGCCAGCCCCGCCGCCAGCAGCACCTCGGCGCGCAGCTCCGCTATTCCGCCACCCTTGGCCGAGGAGGTCACCGCCACCCGGGGGAAGGCTGCAGGACGGCGCGAGATTTTCTTCAGCGTCTCTTCGACCCGCGCCTGCGCTTCCGCGGGCTTCAGCTTGTCGGCCTTGGTGAGCACCAGCTGGTAGGACACCGCGGCCAGGTCCAGCGCATCGAGCGCCTCGGTGTCCACCTCCTTGAGGCCGTGGCGAACGTCGATGAGCAGGTAGACGCGCTTCAGGTTCGGCCGGGCGCGGAGATAGGCGCGGCCGAGGTTCTGGAACTTGCGGGCTTCCGAGCGCGACACCTTGGCGAAGCCGTAGCCGGGCATGTCGGCCAGGCGCATGCGCTCGTCCA
>CAXTRP010000523.1:0-2225 GCA_964246615.1 uncultured Caulobacteraceae bacterium
GCTTCATCTCGCGGAAGATGCCCTCACGCTGCATCTTCTTCTTCAGCGCCTTGAGGGCTTGGTCGACGTTGTTGTCGCGGACGAAAATCTGGACGATGACTAGGCCCTCCTTTGGACCCTACGCGAGCCTGCGGTGTGTCAGACGATAGGCGTAAACGCCATCGAGCCCGCAGGACGTTCCCGAGGGCTTAGAGACGGACTCGATACCAAAGCGCACGGAACTTGTCCACGTCTCCCCTTTCCTCCGAAGGAGAGCGGGCGCGCGACTCGGTTCATAACACGACATTCAGCTTTCCCGGACCTCCCATGGCGCGTGACGGCGCGATCTACACCTGCCAGGCGTGCGGCGCGGTCCACACCAAGTGGAGCGGCCAATGCTCCGCCTGCACGGCGTGGAACACGCTGGTGGAAGAGGTGCAGACCGCTCGCCCGCCCGGTGCGCTCGCCCCTTCCAAGGCCAAGGGACGTTCCGGTCTCGCGTTCGAGACGCTGGACGTGGAGACGCCTGCGCCACCGCGGATCGTCACGGGCCTGGAGGAGTTCGACCGGGTGTGCGGCGGCGGCGTGGTGCCAGGCTCGGCCATCCTGATCGCCGGCGATCCCGGTGTCGGCAAGTCCACCCTGCTGTTGCAGGCCGCCGCGGCCGCCTCTCTGGAGGGGGCCAGCGTCGCCTACGTGTCCGGCGAGGAGGCGGTGGAACAGGTCCGCGCCCGCGCCCAGCGGATGGGCCTGGCCCACGCCCCAGTCAAGCTGGCGGCGGAGACCTCGCTGCGGGAGATCGCCGAGGGGCTGAAGCGCGAGCCGTTCGACCTAGTGGTGATCGACTCCATCCAGACCCTGTGGAGCGACCAGCTGGAGGCTGGGCCAGGATCGGTGGCCCAGGTGCGGGCGGCGGCGGGCGAACTGGTGCGGCTGGCCAAGAAGCGGCGCACGGCCATCGTGCTCGTCGGCCACGTCACCAAGGACGGCCAGATCGCCGGACCCCGGGTGGTGGAGCACATGGTGGACGCGGTGCTCTCCTTCGAGGGCGAGCGCGGCTACCCGTTCCGCATCCTTCGCGCCGCCAAGAACCGTTTCGGCGCTACCGACGAGATCGGCGTGTTCGAGATGGGCGATGCGGGGCTGCGCGAGGTGAAGAACCCGTCGGCGCTGTTCCTCAACGAGGGCGGGGAGCGCTCGGCAGGCGCGGCCGTCTTCGCCGGGATCGAGGGTTCGCGCCCGGTGCTGGTGGAGTTCCAGGCGCTGGTTGCGCCGTCCGCCTACGGAACACCCCGGCGCGCTGTCGTGGGATGGGACAATGGCCGCCTGGCCATGGTTTTAGCGGTGCTGGAGGCTCGCTGCGGGGTTGGTTTGGGGGATAAGGATGTCTACCTGAACGTGGCCGGCGGACTGCGTGTCACAGAGCCCGCGGCAGACCTCGCCGCGGCGGCGGCGCTCGTATCCTCCGCCCTTGACCAGCCCCTGCCACAGGATTGCGTCGTGTTCGGAGAGATCAGCCTTTCAGGCGACGTGCGCCCGGTCGGCCGTACGGATTCACGCCTGAAGGAAGCCGCCAAGCTGGGCTTCGCCAGCGCGCTCGCACCCAGCGGTTCGGCGCCCGGGGCGATCCCCCTGGCGGGCGTGTCGCGCCTTACCGACGCCGTGCGACGGATTGGCGACGGCGATTGGAAATGATCCCATCAACGGCTAGGGAGCGCGCAGCGGGATGCATGCGTGAACCTGTTCGACGTCGTCGCCGGATTGACCCTCATCGTCTCCGCCCTGATCGGCTTCAGCCGAGGTGCGGTGGTGGAAGTCGTCACCCTGTTCGCCTTCACAGCCTCGGCCGCCCTGTCGGTCTACCTGCTGCCGTTCACAGCGCCCATGGCTCGCCACAGCGTGCATCCGCCCTGGGCGGCCAACGCGGTGGCGACTGCGGTGGCGTTCCTGATCGCCTATGTCGGGTTGCGTCTGCTGGGCGCCAATCTGTCCCGCGCCATCCGCAGCCAGAGCACGCTGGGCTCGCTGGACCGCACGGTGGGGCTGGCGTTCGGCGTGGTGCGGGCGCTGGTGGTGCTGGGGGTCGTCTACCTGGTGTTCAACGCGACACCCTTCGGCCAGCCGCCGGTGCTGCTCACCAGTGCGCGGCTTTACCCCCTGGCCAGGGGTGCGGGCATGACCTTGGCGTCCGTGGCGCCGGGTGGGATGCAGGAGATGGAGGGCTTCGGCGCAGGGCTGAAGGCCCG
>CAXTRP010000524.1:0-2218 GCA_964246615.1 uncultured Caulobacteraceae bacterium
AGACGCCGATGCAGGCGGCGCTCAAGGGCTCAGCTCGACGCTGGAGATCGGCTCAGCCCCGCACGAGGCAGGTCTTGCCCTTGGCCTTCAGCGCGTCGCAGAACGACTGAGCGTCGGCGCGGGTGGCGAAGCCCGACAGCCAGGTGCGGTACAGCGTCGTGCCGTCCTTATCCAACGGCTGCACGTGCTTGGCCTTGCCGCTCATCTGGGACGGCAGGGTGGCGGTGACGTCGGCGTAGCCCTTGTCGGCCAGGGCGCTCGAGGAGAAGGCGCCGATCTGCACCACGGCCTTGGCTGACGAAGCGGTTGCGGCGGGTGTGTTGGCGGCCACCGTGGCGAGCTTGGCCTTGTGCAGGGGCGGCGTGTCGGCGACCACGTCGCTGTCCGTCTCGGCGGCCACCGTGCGCGTGCCCCCGGCGGCTGCCAGCTCGGACTCGTCGATCTTAGCCAAAGTGGTGTGATGAACGGGCTTCTTCACCGGAGCCGGCTTAGCGGGCGCAGGCGCTTCGTCGTCGTTGGCGGCAACGGTCTTGGCGGTGGAGGCCTTGGCCGGCGCGGCGGGCGCCTTCTTGGGCGGAGCGGCCGCGAGCTTGGTGGACGAGGGCTCCGTGGGCTGGGCAACGCTTTCGGTCGGCGTTGGAGGACGCTCGATGTGGGTGGGCGCCGGGGGCTTTGACAGCATGGCGACGGTGGCCGCGCTGGGCTTGGGACGGGCCGCGGGCTGTTCGGCGGGCGCAGTGAAGGTCGGCGCGGCGGCGGCGGTCTGGTTCACAGCCGGGCTCGTCGTGTTCCCCTCGCCTGAGTTGTAGACGTCCATGCTGGCGGCGGGGGCGGGGCTGGTGGAGGCGGTCTGGCCGGGAGGTGGCGCAGTCTTCACGGCCATCACCGGTTCGCCTACCGGACGGGGGCTTTCGCCCGCATGGCGGACGCCGCCGCGATAGACCATGGCCACCCCGGCCAGCAGCACCACCAGCACCACCGCGCTGCCGATCAGCGCCATCGGCATGGGCCGCCGCTCGCTCGGTCGACGCGGGTCGAAGGCCAAGGGCGCGTCAGTCTGGGGGGTGTAGGCCCCGCGGTCGTAATCGCTCATGGCTGGCCGCTCCGGACGGCCTGCTCGCCGGGTTTGCGCCCGAATCGCAGGACTGGCTCGCACTGTAACCCGGCCGGGGCGCTAGCCGGATGGCCGGATCGTCTCACCCGTGACGACACGGGATCGAGGTTAACGAAGGCTTAACGCCAGCTCTCGAGCCCGAATAGCCGTCGGTGTTCATCTATGGCGAAACGGTCGGTCATGCCGGCGATGTAGTCGCACACCACCCTCGCCCGCTTGGCCTCATCCACGTCCAGAGTGCGCTGGAACCAGGCCGGCGGCATGACGTCGCCCTCCTCCATGTAAAGCGCGAACAGACCGCGCAGGATGCGCTTAGCGGCGCTGCGGGTGCGGTTCTGGCGGTGGTGGCGGTACATGCGGGCGTACAGAAAGGCGCGCAGCCGGTTCAGGTCCTCGAAGATGGCCGGCGAGAAGGCCACCAGTTGACGCCCGAGCGCGCGAACATCTTGCGGCGTCGCCACCTGGGCGTCGGCGGCGCGGCGGCGGGTCTCGGCCAGCACGTCGCCCACCATGGCGCCGATCATCCGCCGCACAGCCTCGATCCGCAGCAGCCGCAGCTCCAGCCCCGGCCAGTCGACCTGGACCGAGCGGATCGCCGGCCCGATCAGCGGCACGTCCAGGAGGTCCTCGATCCCGAACAGGCCT
The DNA here is from genome assembly GCA_964246615.1 of uncultured Caulobacteraceae bacterium. Lineage (GTDB taxonomy): Bacteria > Pseudomonadota > Alphaproteobacteria > Caulobacterales > Caulobacteraceae > CAHJWH01. Next base: position 1,760 of record CAXTRP010000524.1, read on the forward strand.
GCCTGCAGCCCGTCGTCGACGTCGTGGTTGTTGTAGGCGATGTCGTCCGCCAGGGCCGCCACCTGCGCCTCGGCCGAGGCGAAGGTCTCGAGCCGCAACGGGAACTCGCGGTCGAAGGCCAGGATCGGCGCGAAGGCCGGTTCGTCGAGGTGGCTTATCGCGGGCCCGTTGTGCTTGACCACGCCCTCCAGCGTCTCCCAGCAGAGGTTCAGGCCGTCGAAGCCGGGATAGCGTCGCTCCAGCCTGATCAGCACGCGGAAGGTCTGAACATTGTGGTCGAAGCCGCCGTAAGGCTCCATGCAGGCCTGCAGCTGGTGCTCGCCGGCGTGGGCGAAGGGCGGGTGGCCCAGGTCGTGGGCCAGCGCCACGCCTTCCGCCAGGTCGTCGTCCAGCCCCAGCGCCTTGGCGATGGAGCGGGCGATTTGGGCCACCTCCAGGCTGTGGGTCAGCCGGGTGCGG
>CAXTRP010000525.1:0-2205 GCA_964246615.1 uncultured Caulobacteraceae bacterium
CAGAGCGTCACCTTGCAGGACGCGGTGGCCCATAACATCGACCGCCAGGTGGCCGACGCCATCGCCTCGGACGAGTCGCTCGCCGCCTACATCACCAGGATCGGCATCCGTCCCTCGGACAAGCAGATCGTCGCCGAGATCGCCAAGGCGCCGCGCTTCTTCAACGCCGTATCCGGCCAGTTCGACCGCCAGGCCTACGAGGCTTTCGTGCGCCAGATCGGGCTGACCGACACCCAGTTCGAAGCGGTGCTGAGCGACGAGCTGGCCCAGACCCAGTTCGTCTCCGGCGTCGCCACGGGGCTGCGCGCGCCGCTGCTGTTCTCCGCGCTGCAGGCCGCATACGACGGCGAGGGGCGCAGCTTCAGCTACTTCATCCTGCCGCCGACAGCAGTTCCCGCCCCCGCCCAGCCGACCGACGCCCAGCTTAACGCCTTCATCAAGGACAACGCCGCGCGAATGATGCGCCCCGAAGGCCGCGTCTTCACCGTCGCACCCTTCTCCAGCCAGAAGGCGGCGGCCACCATCACCGCCGATCCGGTTCAGGTGCAAAAGCGCTTCGACTTCGAGAAGGACAGCCTGTCCAGCCCTGAGAAGCGCTCGCTGGTGGACATCCCCGTCCGCGACGCCGCCCAGGGTCAGGCGGTGGCGGCGCGGCTGAACAAGGGCGAAGACGCGCAGGCGGTGGCCAAGAGCATCAACGTCCAGCCCATTGTCTACACCGACAGCCCACGGACCGCCGTCGCCGACCGGAAGATCGCCGATGCGGCGTTCGCCATGAGCGCCGGCCAGGTCCGGGGACCGGTGCAGGGCGATCTTGGGCTCGCCGTGCTCAAGCTCGGCGCGGTGACGCCGGGGCATGTGGCGACGCTTGATGAAGCGCGCGCCAAGATCGAGGCGGAGGTGAAGACCGCCGCCGCTCAGGCCGCCGTCAACAAGCAGGTGCAAAAGTACGAGGACGCCCGCTCCGGCGGCTCCAACCTCATCGACGCCGCCAAGGCCGCTGGCGCGATCACCACCACCCTGCCCCCGATCACAGCCAAGGCTACGACCTTGCAGGGTCAAAAGGTTGGCATCCCGCCCAAGCTGCTGCAGGCGGGCTTCGCGCTCCAGCCTGGCCAGGACAGCGACATCGTCGACCTCGGCCAGGGCGAGTACGCCGCGTTGAGGCTTGAAAAAGTCGTGGCGCCCTCCCCGCCGCCGCTGGAAGAAGTGCGCCCGCTGCTCACCCGCTTCCTGATGCAGCAGGACTTGCTGAAGCGGCTGCAGGCGAAGGCCGACGGGATCGCTGCAAGCGTCAGCAAGGGCCAGACGCTGGAGGCCGCGGCCGCCGCCAATCAGGCGACTGTCGCCCACGCCGACGCGGTGCAGCGGGCCGCCGCGGGCAAGGCCTACAGCAACGAGCTGCTGTCCCACATCTTCCTCGCCAGACCGGGCGACGTCGTCACCGGGCCTGACCTCAAGATCGGCGTGGTGGTCGCCAAGCTGCAGGCTGTAACCCCCGCCACAGCCCAGACCTCGGCCCAGACGGCGGCGGATCAGCGCCAGGCCGCCACCCAGAGCATGGTCCAGGACTTCGCCGCTGCGGTGCGGACCGCCGCCCGCGAGGCGATCAAGCCCAAGGTGGACTACGCCAAGGCCCGCCAGGCCCTGGGCGTGGACCCCGGCGCCGGCGGCGGCCTGGCTCAGTAGGCGCGCGCTCCCATGCAGGTCAGACCGGCCTACGCGGACTTTGCAGCCGCCTACGCCGAGGGCCGCGCCCAGGTTGTCTGGACCCGGGTGGTGGACGATCTGGAAACGCCGGTTTCCGCTTTCCTGAAGATCGGCCTGGGGCGCCGCTTCGCCTTCCTGTTCGAGTCGGTGGAGGGCGGCGCATGGCGCGGTCGCTACTCCGTCATAACCTTGGACCCTGACCTGGTTTGGCGCTGCCATGGCGACCGCGCGGAGATCGCCCGGGGCGAGCCCGTGACGCACGACGCCTACAGCCCCGACGACAAGCCGGCGCTGGCGTCCTTGCGGTCGGTGATCGAGCAGGCGTGCATCGCGCTGCCCGCGGAGCTGCCGCCGATGGCCGCGGGGCTGTTCGGGACGCTCGGCTACGACATGATCCGGTTGGCGGAGCCGCTCGGCCCCGCCAAGCCCGACCCGCTGGGCCTGCCCGACGCGGTGATGACCCGGCCCTCGATCGTCGCCGTGTTCGACGCCATC
>CAXTRP010000526.1:0-2204 GCA_964246615.1 uncultured Caulobacteraceae bacterium
CCGAACTTGCCGACGCCCACGCCCTCCGCCTCGGCGAAGGCGCGGATCGCCGCCTCGAGCGAGGGTGGCGTCCAGTCGGCGGTCGCGCCCAGCGCCTCGGCCAGTCGCGCGAGCCTGGCTGTCGTCTCCGCATCCAGCCGCTTGGTCGACTTTTCGTCCAGCATTAGCGGCCGGCTGAGCAGCGCAAACAGGGTAAGGTCGGCAAGCTCCAATGTCGTATGGGCGCCTTCCTTGACCAGCGGGAGGGCCGCCGCAAGCCGCAACAAGCCGGCCTCTGTGAGGGGGACGCCCCGGCCGCGATGCACCTCGGTGACCGCAGCCGTCAGCCGGTCGTCATCGGCGCTGCGGATGTAGTGCTGGTTCACGTGGTTCAGCTTGGCCCAGTCCAGCCGGGCCGGCGCCTTGACCACGTCGGCGATGTCGAACCAGGCCACGGCCTGCTCGTCGGAGAAGATCTCGCTGTCGCCATGGCCCCAGCCTAGCCGCGCCAGGTAGTTGCGCATGGCCTCGGGCAGGTAGCCCATGCCCTTGAACTCTCCCACCGCCTGCGCCCCGTGCCGCTTGGACAGCTTTGCCCCGTCCGGCCCGTGGATCAGCGGGATGTGGGCGAAGCGCGGCACGCTCCAGCCGAGCGCATGATAGATCAGGGACTGCCTGGCGGCGTTGTTCAGGTGGTCGTCGCCGCGGATCACGTGGGTCACGCCCATGTCGTAGTCGTCCACCACCACTGCGAGGTTGTAGGTGGGCGTAGCGTCGGAGCGCAGCAGCACAAGGTCGTCCAGCTCCTTGTTCTGGAACCGCACCGGGCCTTTGACGAGATCGTCCACCAGGGTCTCGCCGTCGCGCAGTCCCTTGAAACGGACGACGAAAGGGCGGTCGCCGCCGTCTGTGGCGTCGCGGTCGCGCCAGGCGGACTGCACCACTCGCCCGCTCGCCCGCGCCTCGATCCGCTCGACCTCCAGCTCCTCAGGCGTGGTGAAGTCCTTGTAGGCCCGACCGCGAGCGAGCAGTTCATGCACGGCTTCACGGTGACGGTCCGCGCGCGCGTGCTGGAACACCGGCTCCGCATCGGCGGCGACGCCGAGCCAGTCCAGCCCCTCGAAGATCGCCTGCACAGCGCTCGCGGTCGAACGCTCCCGATCGGTGTCTTCCACCCGGATCAGGAAGCGGCCACCCGTATGGCGTGCAAAAAGAAGGTTGAACAGGGCGGTCCTGGCGCCGCCTATGTGCAGGTCGCCGGTGGGCGAGGGGGCGAAGCGGGTGACGACGGCGGATCGGTCGGTCATCGAAGGACGGGTTCCGGGCGAAGTCGGCGTGTCTAGCACGCGCGCCAAGCGTGGGCCTAGGGCGGGGGCTGCAGCGCTGCTGCGGCTGCTCGCCGAAGAGGTGCGCGCCCAGCAGGCGCGTTGGACGCTGTGGACGCCCGTGGCCTTCGGCTGCGGATGCGCGATCTATTTCGCCCTGAAGGCGGAGCCTGCCGTCGCGGTCGGCTGGGCCGCCGCCTTGGGCGCTCTAGCGACCGCTTGGCTGGCCTGGCGCGCGGCTCACCGGCCCCACGTCTTCATCGTCGCCGGCCTCATCGTTGCTGGGCTCCTGGGCTTCGCCGACGCCAAGCTGGCGACGGAGGCGGCGCGCGCACCCGTGCTGCCGGAAGGCGTGGGCGTGGCCGGTCTCACGGGGCGGGTGATCGACATCGCCGAAGCGGCGGGCGGACGCCTGCGGCTGTTGATCGAGCCCCAGTCTATCCAGGGTCTGGCTCCCGCTGAGCTTCCGGCCCGGTTGCGGCTGACCTTGCGTGAAACCGCCGATGTCGAGCCGGGGGACGGCGTGGCGTTGCGCGCCATCCTGGACCCGCCCCCCGGCCCCGCCAGCCCGGGCGGCTTCGACTTCGCCCGTGACGCCTGGTTCTCGCGCCTGGGCGGGGTGGGGCTGGCGCTGAGTGCGCCGCGGCTCGTTCCCTTGGCGCCCATGGGACCGGTGCTCTGGCTGCAGACGCACCTGAACGCGCTCCGCTGGCGACTGGCGGCGCGGCTGGCGCGGGCTCTGGGCGGCGGCGATGCTGCGGGCCTGGCTGCTGCGGTCACCACCAGTCACCAGGCCTGGCTGAGCCAGGCCGACGCCCAGGACCTGCGCGATGCGGGCCTCGCCCACATGCTGGCCATCGCGGGGCTGCACACTGCGGCGGTGACGGGGTTCGTCTACGC
>CAXTRP010000527.1:0-2199 GCA_964246615.1 uncultured Caulobacteraceae bacterium
TGGTGCTCGCCGAAGGCCGAGCGGCCGGCGGCCACGTCGTCTTTCGCAGCGCCCCGGACCCGACCCAGGCTCAACGCCACGTCGTCGGCGGCGCGCCTCCGGCGCAGCGCCCGCTTCATGCGGCCCAGCGTCATCTGCCGGTCCACAAACCCGAAGCTTTCGGTCAACACCATCTCGGCCGGAAGGCGCAGCAGGTCGTCGAGCATGCCAGGCGAGGTCTGGCCGGGATAGTCCTTCACCGACACCAGGGCGGCGAAATGGCGTTCCAGCCGGCCGGCTGGCGCGAGTTCGATGGCGTCAGCCCCGAAGCTGATGCGGCGATAGGGCAGATACATGCCGAGATCGGCGTTGGGCAGGCGCACAGGGCGCGTCTCGCCATTGTAGAGCAGCGACAGGAACTCACAGGGCTCGGAACACTGGCCCTGCGGACCCTCATAGGCGGTGAGCAGGCGCGCGCCGTAGGGGGCCAGCGCGGACAGCAGGGTATCGCGGCCTGCGTTCAGGGCGCCGAGGTCGCGCAGCCGCGACGCATGCGCCTCCTGGCGGTCAGCCCCGCCGCGCAGCCAGCCTGCGGCCTGGGTGACCAGCCCGGCCCGGCCCTGCAACGGCCTGCGCACCAGGGTCAGGAACAGCTCGTTGACGTACAGACGCCGGGTGTCGAGCCGGGCGCGCCAGGCTTGGTCCAGCGAGGCGCTGAAAGGGTCTGGGAAGGCGCCGCCGAGCTCCGGCGTCACCTCGCGCCGCACGATGTGATGGTAGAGGGCGAAGCGCGAGTTCGCGACGCCCCGCAGCATGGTCTCGCGCACGCCCTTGCGATAGTTCAGCTCGTCGGTGTCGGCGGTTTCAAACGGGAAGCCGCTCAGGTGGATGACTTGGAGCAGGCGCCCGTCCCGGGTCTCGAGGGTGGCGTCGTCCACATGGCGCGCATAGGGCAGGCGGGCGCCGGCGGGCTGCTCGCGGGCCGCATCCGGTTTGGCCGTGCGGGTCAGCAGCGCAGCCATGGCTCAGGGCGTGTAGGAGTTGCAGCGCCAGAAGCGGGCGTTCTTCACCCGGGGACACCGGCTGACCTTCGCCAGCCACAGGTCGAAGAACCGAGGCTCGCGCAGGCATCCCAGATAACCGACCAGGTGGATCACCAGCGCTATGGGCAGGATGAAGAACGACTTGGTGATCAAGAACAGCTCGATGGTCACCACGGCGTTCAGCACGAAATAGCTGTAGGTGACGCCGGCGAACATCTGGGGCCGGGTCAGGGCGCCGAACACCGGGTCGCGCTCCAGCTTGGCTGTCTCGTCCCCGGCCATCTCAGCCGGCCCCTCCCGCCACGGACTTGATGCCGGCCACGATCGCAGCGGCGCCGAAGACGATGAAGCACCCGAGGATCACCGTGGCGCCCCGACGCCAGTCGATGCGACCGGTGAGCATGAGCAGGCCGGTCGCGCCTACGGCGATCACCGCCGCCGCGGTCGCCACGTTGCCGAGCAGCGTCCCCTGCAGCCACGTCACCGCCGACAGGATCACGTTGGAACCGGCCGGGTCGAGCTGCACGGACTGCGCGTGCGCGGCGCTGGCGGCGAAAGCCAGGACCGCCGCCAAGGAGGACGCCTGAACCGCCGGTCTGTGTCGCGCCCACATCGATCTCACCGGCCAGTTGCTCCACTCACCGCGGCTTGGCTCAGTCGTTCCAACACCGCGGACACGTAGGCGCGGGTCTCTCGATAGGGCGGTGTGCCACCATAGCGGTCTACAGCGCCAGGGCCTGCATTATAGGAGGCCAGGGTGCGTACGAGATCGCCGTCGTAGTGTCGCATGAGAGCGGCCAGAAAGCTCGCGCCGCCTCTGTAGTTCTGCGCGCTGTCGCGGGGATCGACGCCGAGCGCACGCGCCGTCGCCGGCATCAGCTGCATCTCGCCCACCGCGCCGGCGTGCGACACCAGGCCGGGGCGCAGACGAGACTCCTGCCAGGCCACTGCGGCCACCAGGGCCGGACTGAGCGCCGCAGCGTCGGCCGCCTGGCGCACGCTGTCGCCGGGAGCGGGCCAGGCCGCCTTGCCATGGGGGGTGCGCACTGCGTCGATGGGTTTGGCGCCGTCGGCGCCAAAGGTCGTAGGACCGTCGTACACGGTCACCTTGCCGCCATCGCCGACCTCCATGACCTGGGAGAACGCGACGGGTGCGAAAGCGAACGCGCAGCCGGCC
>CAXTRP010000528.1:0-2198 GCA_964246615.1 uncultured Caulobacteraceae bacterium
CGGTGCGCCGCCGGGGGCGTATCTGCTGGCGTCTCCGCTACTGGTGTTCCCCGCGACGTGCCTGCTGCCCGCGGCCATGGTGTGGGGATGGCGACGGCGGCGGGAGGCCGGTCCGCGCTTCCTGCTGGCGTGGCTCGTCCCGGGCTGGCTGCTGTTCGAGGCCGCACCCACCAAGCTGCCCCACTACGTCCTGCCGCTGCTGGGCGCAGCAGCCGTGCTGTCGGCCGGCGCCCTGTCGGAGCCGATCGGCTCGCGCAGCCGGTGGACCGGGGCGGGACTGTCGGTCGCCGGCGGCGCGGTGATCGCGGGGGGCGCTGTGGCGCTCGCGGCATGGCTCGGAGGCGGCGTGGGCTGGTCGGCCGCCGTCGCCGCCCTGGCCTTGCTGGCGGGCCTGGCCGGCGCCGCCGGCGTCGTGGCCGACCCGCAGGCTTCGAGCGCGCAGGCCGATCTGCGGGCCGGCGGCCTCATCTTCGCGGGCGTGCTTGGGGTGGCGGCGCACGCAGCCCTGGTGGGCGGCCTGCTGCCGGCGCTCAGGGCCGCGTGGCCGTCGGCTGCAGCGGCGCGGCTGGTGGCGGACGCTGGGCTGGACCCGCGCAATGGCGTCACGCCCGGGCCGGTCGCCGTGGCGGGCTATGCCGAGCCCAGCCTGGTCTTCCTGCTCGGCGGCGACGTGGACCTGGACGATAGCTTGCACGCGGCCCAGGCGTTGGAGGCGGACCGCCCTGTGCTGGTGGAGCGCCGGGCCGCGGCGGACTTCCTGGCTCAGCTGGGCCGCGACCGCGTCCGGGCGGATCGCGTCGGCGCCGTGCGGGGATTGGACTATTCCGACGGCCGCCGCGTGGAGCTGACCCTCTGGCGCCTGGCGACCCCCGCGGCGCTCAACGCCGCCGGTGCGGCCGCAGCAGCGGGCGCAGCACAGACACCGCCATGATGAAGGGCGTCAGCGCATAGGCCAGCAGCCGCCGGCGGGGATTGTCGGCGCGCTTGCGGAAATAGCGCACCAGCCCCAGTCCCTTGAAGAACTCGACCTTGAGCGGCGATGTGTGGCTGGTGGACCCCAGGTGTACAACCCGGGCCGAGGGCGCGAACAGCACCTGTCCGCCGCTCTGGCGCATGCGCCAGCACAGGTCCACGTCCTCCACGTGCAGGAAGTAGCCTTCGTCCAGGCCGCCGAGCGCTGTGTAGTCCTCGTGCGTCAGGGCGAAACAGGCGCCGGAAATGGTGGGCACCGGCAGGAGCTGGCCGGGCTCGGGATCGCGCTCGTGATGGATCTCGAACCGCTCCAGAAAGCGGGCGTTGGAAAGACGGGTGAGACTGAGAAGCGTCGTGACCGGCGTCACCTCGCCCCGGCGGGCTCCACGCTGCTCGGTGCCGTCGACGTTCAGGATACGCGCGCCGACCAGGCGCGGCGCCGGTGTCGCGTCCACCGCCTCCACCAGATGCGCCACGCAACCCGCCTGGAGATAGGCGTCCGGGTTCAGCACGATCAGCACCCGGCCGTGGGCGGCGGTCGCCCCCATGTTGCAGGCTCGGGCGAAGCCGACGTTGCCGTGACCGCGCACCACCCGCATCCGCCGATCGCCCGCCGCAGCCGCGTCCTGGATGGCCTGCTCGTCCGGGGTGGAGCCGTTGTCGATGACGATGAACTCGTCAACGAGCGGTTCGGCCAGGACCTTGGCGATGCTGTGGGCCAGGGCTTCGCCGGTACGAAACACCACCATCACCACGGTGACGTCAGCCGAAAGGGGGGTGGGCAGCACGCGCGCGCGGTGGACCAAGCCGCCGTTCAGCGGTCGGACGAAGGTGTTCATGCCACCTCCAGCACCGGCTGCGGCTGCGGCGCTGGCCGGTCCGGCGTGCCGGCCAGGTCAGGGGGCAGCGCCTCTTCGGCCAAGGCCGTCGCTGCGGCCTCAAGCGTCAGGATGGCCTGCCGGTCCGAGCCGAGCCGCCGCAGGGCGAGCTGTCCCGTCTCCGCCTCCTTGCGGCCGACGACGGCGATGACGGGGACCTTGGCCAGGCTATGCTCCCGAATCTTGTAGTTGATCTTCTCGTTACGCGTGTCCAACTCCACCCGCAACCCGGCCATCCTCAGGCGATCGGCCGCTGCCTCGGCGTAGTCATTGGCGTCGGAGGTGATGGTGGCGACCACCACCTGCACCGGCGCCAGCCAGAGCGGGAAGCGGCCGGCGAACTGCTCG
>CAXTRP010000529.1:0-2191 GCA_964246615.1 uncultured Caulobacteraceae bacterium
GCTTCACCGGCGGCGGCTCGGGCAAGGGCGTCGGCATGGTCTACATGGCCGGCAAGATCGACCACAAGATCGACAACGCCCACATGGTCGACCACATCGCCGGCCTGGTGGAGAAGAAGGCCGCGGAGCTGGAAGCGCAGAAGGCCGCCGCCGAGGCGCGCGACCCGATCCTGGAGCACATCGCGGCGGAGTAGGGCGCGGGGCGGATGCCAGGGCGCAACCACCGTCACCTCAAGCCGCCCAAGCATCCTTGGCAGGAAAAGAGCCCGTCCGTCGTGCCGGCCGACGTCCAGACGGCTCTGCGTCAGGCGATGCTGCTGGAGCATGTCGCGCCGGGTGACTTCGACGACCTCCTCTGGATCCTGGCTCAGGAGTCCGGCGGGCAGGTGAACGCCACGAACCCGGCTTCGACCGCTGGCGGCGTCTACCAGCTTCTTCGCGCGCAGTACGACCTCTATCCTCACGGCGAAGCATCTCTCGGCAACGCCGTGGAGGAGTGTCAGGGCGGCATCCGCTATATCGTTGGCCGCTATCACACAGCCAAGCTGGCGCGGGCCTTCTGGGAGAAGCACCATTGGTACTGACCCAGTTGGCCGCGATGCTGGCGGCGGTGGCGCTCCCGATCACCGACGAAGGTTCACCTCAGGCCTTTAGCAAATACCCTGCAGCCGTCACGAAGGTCGCACGACGGCCGCCGGTCCAGTTCAGGTCGGCGCTTAGCCGTCGCTACCGAACTGACCTGCAGGAGGCCGCAACAGGCCCGGTCAACTTCGCCGGCCACTACGTGCTGGCGTCGATCGGTTGTGGGGCAGGATGCGTGCAGGTCGCCGCCATCGACGCTGGCGCGGGCTCGGTCACCTGGCTGCCTTCGACGGTCTGCTGCTGGCCGTTGGCGATGACCGAACCCTTGGAGTACCGTCGCGACAGCCGCCTGCTGATCGTCCACGGCGCGCTGAACGAGAAGGGCTCGGGCGTACACGTGTTTCTCATCAGCGGTAGCCATTTTGCGCTTGTGAGACACTGATGATCGGGGAAACCTTGATGACCGACATCGGCTTCACCGGCGGCGGCTCGGGCAAGGGCGTCGGCATGGTCTACATGGCCGGCAAAGTCGACCACAAGATCGACAACGCCCACATGGTCGACCACATCGCCGGCTTGGTGGAGAAGAGGGCTGCGGAAATCGAGGCGCAGAAGGCCGCCGCCGAGGCGCGCGACTCAATCCTGGAGCACATCGCGGCGGAGTAGCTTCCCAGTCGGCGGCGAACGATCTCGGCGTCGCTGCGCCACATTCGCTCGGATCGCTCAGCGCAGTACAGTCGTAGCTCGCCATGCGTGTAGAGCGTTTAGGCGAGGTGGGAGGATTTTTGTTGATTGATGGTCCAGCCGCTCCCGAGCTTTCCCCTGAAGCAACCATCGAATGTCCATTTTGCGCAGAAACTATCAAGGCCCGCGCTAAGAAGTGCCGCCACTGTAACGAGGTCCTCGATCCTGCGCTCAGGCGTGCTGACGAGGCTATGCGACATGCCCAGGACAAGCAGCATATTTTTATGAACTCAGGAGGCGGCGGCGGTGCTGCCGCAGCTGTTGGCACGCCGACCGTGATCCAAGTTCGTCGTTGGAGTCATTGGCCACATCTTCTACTTTCGTTGGTGACGGGCGGTTTATGGATACCCGTTTGGATCATCCTTTATCTCGGTCGCAACAGGAGGATATTCCCGTAGACACATCAGTTGCGGATCGGAAGGTTGTTGCCGCATCAACTTAAGAACTCAGGGCATTTATTCATCCTTTCGACGCCGTTCGGAGCCGCGGGTCCCTTCGTTTCTCCTCGCAAGGGGAGAAGGAGCTAGGGTGGGCTCGCCTCACCGTTGGACAGGCAGCAACTGTCCATGGCGTCACACCGTCACCGCCTGCAGCTTCAGGCCCATGGCCGCGACTAGCTGCAGCACGGCGTCGAAGTCCGGTTGGGTCTCGGGGGTTAGCGGCTTGTGGGCTGCGGCAGGCTCGGTGGCCACGGCCGCCATCGCGGGCGCTCTGGCGATCGTCGCCAAGGCTTCTGTCATGAAGGCGCTGTCGTTCTCCGCCAGGGCGGCGTTGAGGTATTCCCTCACCAGTTCGGGCGTCGTGAGATAGTCCGCTGCGTCGAAGACCGGCAGCTCTGAAATCTTCGAGCGGGTCATAGTGGGTC
>CAXTRP010000530.1:0-2187 GCA_964246615.1 uncultured Caulobacteraceae bacterium
CCAGCACCTGAACCCCGCGCACAACAACTCCACCAAGCTCGCCAACCACTCGGCCGAGATGCGCTGCTACGACCGGCTGATCGAGCTTCTGGACGGGGCGGTGGAGAAGCGCCGGATCGCCATCGAAGGCGGCCAAGAGATCACTGGCCTGTTCCACAAGGCTCCGGGGGAGGGCCGCAAGCCCACCATCCTCTACACGCCGGGCATGGACGCCACCAAGGAAGACTTCCCCAACCCCTTCAACAACGAATTCGCCCGCCGCGGCATGAACGTCTTCGTCATCGACGGACCGGGCCAGGGCGAGAGCAACATCAATGGCGTCTGGCTGACGCTCGGCAACTACGCCAAGGCCGGCCGTTCGGTGATCGACTATCTGGTGACGCGCGAAGATGTCGACTTGGACAGGATCGGCGTGTTCGGCACCAGCATGGGCACGCGCTACGGCGTGGAGATCGGCGCGGCGGATACGCGGGTGAAGGCCGTGGCGGGCCAGATGCCCTGCGTCGGTCCCTTCGACGTGATCTTCGAGCAGGCGCAGCCGAACTTCAAGCGCATCCACATGTACATGACCAATACCTACGAGGAGGCCGCGTTCGGCGACCTCGTCGACGCCATGCACGAGAACTTCACTCAGGCGGCCCGCTCGATGTCCGCGCCCTACCTTCTGGTGGGCGGCGACATGGACGAACTCTGCCCGCCCGAGGATATCGCAGGCTTCATGGCCGCCCTGACCTGCCCCAAGGAGCTGTGGCTCTACGAGGACGTCTACCACCCGATGGGGGAGGTGGCGGCCGACATCTACCCCGCCATCGCCGACTGGCTGCTCGACGCCCTCAACGGCCGCATCGCCGAGGGGCACGACCACCGCGTTGATTTCCCGTCCAGCTGAAAGGAGACGCGACCATGCCCAACGTCGCCCCGGACCTGGCCCGTCCCAACCTCGCCGATGGGGCGAACCAATACATCGACATCCGCTACGAGGTGGTGGACCAGGTCGCCTGGATCACCATCGACCGGACCCACGTGCGAAACGCCATCCGCGAGCTCACCCTCGACGAGATCATCCACGCCCTGAAGACCACGCGCAACGATCCGACGATCGCCTGCGCCGTGATCACCGGCCAGGGCGACGAGGCCTTCTGCGCGGGCGGCGACTTCAAGTCAATGATGCGGCTGAACTTCGTCAACGCCGCGCACTGGAACGACCGGATGCACGGCTGCGCCATGACCATCCGCGGCTTGACCATCCCGGTGATCGCCATGGTCAACGGCTGGTGCATGGGCGGCGGCAACGAGCTGGCGCTGTGGTGCGACATCGTGGTGGCGTCCGACACCGCAGTTTTCGGTCAGACCGGAGCTAAGGTCGGCGCCTGTCCGACGGTCGGCGCCACCCAGTATCTGCCCCGCATCGTCGGCGAGCGGATCGCACGCGAGATGATCTTCTGCGCCCGCAAGCTGTCGGCCGCCGAGGCGGTGCATCACGGCCTCGCCAACCACATGGTCCCGCTGGCCGAGCTGAAGGCCAAGACGTTGGAGCTCTGCGACGCGATCAAGAGCCACAGCCCCCAGACCATCCGCATGACCAAGCGCTCGCTCAACCACGAGTCCGACAACCTCTACGCCTCATGGACCGCCGGCATGGAGCTTCTGGCCCACGTCTGGGGCTCCGACGAGGCAAACGAGGGCATGAACGCCTTCCTGGAGAAGCGTAAGCCGGACTTCAACCAGTTCCGGCTTCGCAACAAGGCCTTGGTCGAAGACTATCTGGCGGGCCTCGATGCGAGCCCGGAAGCGGCGAAGGCCAAGGGCTAAAGCGGTGAATATCGTCCGTCTGGAAACCGTCTGCATCAGTGTCCCGCTCCGCCGGCCCATGCACATGGCTGGCCGCGCGATCGCCAGCTCGCAGTCGGTCCTGGTCCGCCTCGTCACGACGGGCGCACCCGTCGGTTGGGGCGAGGCGAACGTGGCGCCCCAGCTGACCGGCCAGTCGCTTTCCGACATGCTGCAGGCCTTCGAACGGCTGGACGAGGCGCTTCGCGGCCGTGACCCGCGCGACTTCGTAGGGTTGGCGCAGGAGATGGAGCGGCTGACGCCCGCCGCGGCCCCAACGCGCGCAGCTATCGACATGGCGCTGCACGACTTGGTGGCGCGTGAGCAGGACGTGCCGGTGTGGAAGCTGCTCGGCGG
>CAXTRP010000531.1:0-2166 GCA_964246615.1 uncultured Caulobacteraceae bacterium
GTGAGACCTTGCTGCTCCAGGCTGAGCATGGCCTTCCTCAGTCGCGCCAGCGCTTCATCGGTCAGGGGGCTCGGTGCGGTATCCTTGGCCATCGGCGGCGCTCGCAATGGGAGACGGGTCGTGCTGGGTCTTGCGCGACGGCGCTGCAGAAGCCGCGAGCTGATCCGACTTAGCAGCTTTCTCTCGTTTACGGCTCACCCTCCACTTAAGCTGGGCAGGAGCATCTGGGAGGGTGTCGCATGACCTTCGATCCCACAGCCGCCGCCAACGCCTACCTGGCCGCCCTGACGCCCGTCGCCCACCCCAAGGCGATCCACTACACTCAGGGCGGCCACTGGCTCCTGCTGTGGAGTTGGCTGGCCGGGTGATCGCCTACCTCATCATCGCCCGCAGCCGTATCCTGGTCCGGACCGAGGAGGCTTTGGAGCACCGCCGCCCCCGGCTGTTCCTCACCAGCTTCCTGGTGGGCGTCATGGTCATGGTGGCCGACGCCATCGTTGAGCTGCCCTGGAGCGTCTACTCCCAGTGGTGGAGGGAACGAGACTACGGGCTCACCAGCCAGTCGCTCGCAGGATGGCTCGGCGAGCAGGTCGTCGGGCTACTTATCAGCGCGATCCTGGGCGGGCTCTTCTTCCTGGCGATCTACGCTCTGATCCGCCGGGCGCCACGATCCTGGTGGGCTTGGGCGGGTGGCCTGACCGCCGTAGCTGTCTTGTTCCTGATGATCATCGGCCCCGTCGTGATCGAACCGATCTTCAACCGCTATACGCCGGCGCCAGCGGGGCGCACGCGTGAGGCGGTCGTGGCCTTGGCCAAGACGGCGGGCGTGCCGTCCGACAAAATCTACATCTTCAACGGCTCCAAGCAGTCCAACCGCTACACCGCAAAGGTCTCAGGCCTGTTCGGGTCGGCCCGAGTGGCGATGAGCGACACCATGTTCACCAAAGGCGCCGATATCGCCGAGGTGCGAGGCGTCGTTGGCCATGAGATGGGCCACTACAAACATGTTCACGCCGTCTATCTGACGGCGGTCTTCAGCCTGCTGGCGCTGATGATCTTCGCGATCACAGCAGCGGTGTTCCCTGCGGCCGACAGGTTGATCCGATCCGGCGCCACCAGCATCGCCGATCCGGCCGGGCTGCCGACGATCTTGATCGTCGGCGCCACGCTGTTGCTGCTGGCGACGCCGCTCACCAGCTCGGCGACACGCCTTGCCGAGGCCGACGCCGACGCCTTCTCGCTCAGAGTGGCCGAGGAGCCGGATGGCCTCTCCAAGGCGCTGGTGAAGACCATCGAATACCGTGCGGACTCCCCGTCCAGGCTTGAAGAGCTGATCTTCTACAATCACCCGAGCGTGCGCCGCCGGGTTCAGCGGGCGATGGCCTACAAGGCGTCCCACCTTCAGGCTGTCGATGCGCAGGAAGCTAAAGACGCGTCTGCGACCTAGCCTTTCTTGAAGCAACGTTTTGCCAATGTCCTTCGGCGTTCGCTCGCCATCTCAGTGGAAGTGCTCGCGGCGCCCCAAGACGTTCGGCTCCCGCACCTACCCTTCATCGATGACCACCGCTAAGCGGCGCAGATGCGCACGATCAATCTTCCCGGTGGCCTGGCCATCCCTGTCCTTGGCCAAGGTAGCTGGCGTCTAGGCGAGACACCAACGCGGCGTGGCAGCGAGACCGAAGCGCTGCGGGAGGGGATCGAGCTTGGCATGACGCTGATCGACACCGCCGAGATGTACGGTGAGGGCGCCACGGAGAGCTTCCTTGGTGAGGCGCTCGCGGGATTGCGCGAGCAGGTGTTCCTGGTCAGCAAGGTCTACCCGCACAACGCCGGCCGCGGCCGCATCGAGCGCGTTTGCGAGGGCAGTCTCAAGCGCCTGCGTACCGATCGGCTGGACCTCTATCTGCTGCACTGGCGCGGAACGGTCGCGCTGGCTGAGACGGTCGAGGGGATGGAGGCGCTGCACCGGTCGGGCAAGATCGGAGCCTGGGGCGTCAGCAACCTTGGCCTGCGAGACATGGATCAGCTGCAGCAGGCGGGAGGAGGAGACTGCGCGACCGATCAGGTGCTCTACAACCTCACCCGGCGCGGGAGCGAGTTCGATCTTCTGCCAGCGCTGAGCCAACGCGGTGTCGCCGTCATGGCCTACAGTCCTGTGGAGCAGGG
>CAXTRP010000532.1:0-2165 GCA_964246615.1 uncultured Caulobacteraceae bacterium
GGGCTCTGCCCAGACCCGCAAAGGGTCCGAGGACCCTTTGATCCCATTTACTTAAAAGAAGGCGGTCCAGGGGACCTGCCCCTGGCGGGGTCCCCGCTTGAAGCAGGGGGGCAGGCCCCTGGCCTTGCCTTCCCTGGCGAGGAACGCTTGCGGCACCAGGTTTCTGTTGCTACTGAAACCCAATGCGGCTCGGCTACGATCCACGGAAGGACGCCTGGAACATCCAGGAGCGTCGCCTGTCGTTCGAGGATGTCGCCCTGCTCGACTGGGCGACGGCCATGGTCCGGCAGGACAGGCGCAAGGACTATGGCGAGGACAGGTTTCAGGCGCTGGTCGAGGGGGTGGGCGGCAGGCCGCATGTCGTCGTGTTCACCCTGCGCGGCGAGGTCCTGTGGGTCATCAGCTTCGCCGGGCGCGCGAGCGGGAGAGGAGGACGTATGGCGAGAGCGCCTGATCCCTACAGGGCCGACGAGGAAAACCCGGAGTGGACGGCCCAGGCCACGGCCGAGGCGCGGCCGTTCGCGGAGATGTTCCCCGGGCGGCTCAAGGCGCCCGGAAGCCGGGGCGGGCGGCCCCCGGTCGAGCACCCCAAGGTGCATATCGGCTTCCGGCTTGCGGCCGACGTGGTCAGCGGCGTGCGCGACAGCGGGCCCGGCTACAATGCGCGCGTCGAGAAGGTGCTGCGCGAGGCGCTGGCACGCGGCGAGTTGCAGGCGACCGGGGATGACGGCCCAGGCGGACCATCGGGCACCCTGTGACCTGACGAAGGAAGCGATGCCCGCAAGGCGATTGCGGATTTCGCGCACGATCACCCGGCCATGCAGGCGCTTAGCAGGGTCGGCCGGCACAGGCTTGCGTCGGCGATCCTCGATTGCCAGGACGTAAGCAGTCTGCGGCAGGTCGCGGCAGCCTTGGGCTATGCCCCTACCCCAGCCGATCCCCCACCGTAGCCGCGCCCGGCACGGCGTCGCGAACCGGGAGCGGCACTCTTCAACCTAGGAACCGACATGAAAAAGATTCCGACCATCTTCACCCGCGACTGGCTCAAGAATCCGAGTGCCGTCATTGATGAGCCGCATCCTGACTGCGCGTGGGTGTTCGCGGGCGAGGGCGTCGCCACCCGCAAGCTCGATGGCACGTCTTGCCTGGTCAACGGGGGCGCCCTGTTCAGGCGCCGCGAGGTCAAGGCGGGGCAACCCCTGCCGGATGACTTCCTTGCCGCGGGCGTGGACGGCGAGACGGGCAAGTCGGTCGGCTGGGTCCCGGTCGGTGACACTGGCGAGGATCGCTGGCACCGCGAGGCGTTCGCTGCGGCCGGCGGCGCGTTGGAGGACGGCACCTACGAGCTGCTCGGCCCGAAGGTGCAGGGCAATCCGGAGCAGCGCGCGACGCACATCTTGGCAGCGCACGCAGCAGCCGAGGTGTTCGACGACGCGCCGCGGACGTTCGACGCCCTGCGCGCGTGGCTGTCCGACCGCGACATGGAGGGGCTGGTCTGGCACCACCCGGACGGGCGCATGGGCAAGATCAAGCTGCGCGACTTCGGGTTCAAGCGGCGGGTCGCGCCGCGCGCCGCCTAGCGGATCGCGCCCGCCTCAAGAATGATCGAACCCCTCCCCACGCGCCCCCGCCACCGGCACTGCCTCCCCCGCCGGCGTCGCGACCGTGGGGACGGCGGGGCGCTCGCGCAGGCCCATCAGCGTCACGCCCGCACCGAGCCAGGGACCCGCGCCGGCCAGGTCGAAGCGGCCGAGCCAGTAGCCCGACGCGGCGAAGACCACGAGGGCGGCGCCGGCGATCGTGGAGAGATCGAGTTCGGGAAGAAGCTTGCGCATGTGGAACACCGGGAGGAGAGCGTGATGGACGATCAGATGCGCAGCATGCGGACCATGCGGTGGATTCTGATGGATGCCTTGCGTCTGGCGGGATCAATTGCGGACCGCGCGTTGGGAGGGGTGGAGGGCACGCCGGAGGCGGTTTTGTTCGGTAAGGTTGGGCGCTGCCCAGACCCGCAAAGGGTCCGAGGACCCTTTGATCATCCCATGACTTGAGGAAGGCGGCCCCGGGGCGCAGCCTTTGGCGGAGTTCGAGGCCCATGTTTCCGAGGCGAGGCCTCAACCTTGCTTCCCGCCGGTCGTTGTTGTGGTCTGTCCCCGGGCCGGTCC
>CAXTRP010000533.1:0-2152 GCA_964246615.1 uncultured Caulobacteraceae bacterium
CTCGCGAGCTGACCGAAGCCCCTAGGCCAGCGGTCGCCGAGGCGGAGGCCGCCGCATCCGACTGCGGCTCGAGCCGGCGCACGCGCCGCCATCGCGGTCATCGCCATGAAGCGCCGGGCTGCCAAGCCGATACCGCCAAGGCCGAAGCGCCCACCGCCAAAGCCGCCACGCCGAGGGCGCAGGAGGCCGTTGGCGCCGCACCGCCCTGCACGCCGCATCGCCGGCGCCGCCATGCCGCCGCCTGTGACGCCGACGCCCAGGTCGCCGATACGACGCACGCCGCCAAGGTCCGCAAGGCTGAGGTGGACAAGGCTGAAGCAGCCAGGGCGGACGACGCCGGCGCCGGCAGGGCGGGCGCCTACATGATCCAGGTCGGCGCCTACTAGAGCCACTCCCTCGCTCAGGGCCAGATCGAGAAGGTGTCGCCCCTGGTCGCCGGCTCCGGCAAGGTGGAGCAGGCCGGAGGCAACTATCGCGCCCGCTTCCGCGGCCTGAGCGAGAAGCAGGCCAAGGCCGCCTGCAGGACCCTGTCCGCCAAGGGTCAGGCCTGCATGGTGATGGCTTCGTCCTGAGCTAGCTCCCTTCCGCTTAGGCGGGGAGGAGCGCGTCGTCACCGGGGCGGCTGCGGGGGCGAAAGCATCGTCACGCCGCTGATGGGCTCGGGCGGCCGTGGCCCGGCCTGATCGGCCCTCTCCGGCGGCTCGCCAGCTCGGTCGATTGCGGCGATCAGCGGTTCCCAAGGAAATGCGCCCCTGTTCTTCACCGCGTCGAACGCGCCAACAGGGTCGTAGAGCGGCACGCCTGCGATCAGGTCCCGCGCCTCAAGCACGCCCATGGCCGCGAGCAGTTGAGCTTGCGATACGTAGGCGTCGTGCCGGGCCCCGGCCAGCGACAGCTGTGCGCTCTCCAGCGTCTGCTGCTGGATCAGGACGTCCAGCGTGGTGGACAGGCCCACCCGATACTGCTCCTGAATGCCCTTGAAGGCGGTCTGGGCGGCGGCGAGGCCTGCGACGTCGGAGACCACGCTGGCCTGCGCGCCGACCACGGCCTCCCAGTCGCTCGAGACGCTCTGCACGACGTTTCGATGGGTGGTCTCGATAGCGATGCGATCGGCGGCGTTCTGGGCCAGGGCCTGGCGCACCAGTGAGCCGTTGAGCCCGCCTGTGAAGATCGGCTGGCTGTAGAGCACAGCGCCTGTGGCCACCCCATCGAAATCGCGGCCAACGAAGGGGGCCAGCGCGCCCTCCTCCCCATAGCTTGCCTGGGCGGAGATGGTCGGGCGGAAGTTGGCGCGTGCGACGGCGATCCGCGCCCGCGACGCCCGCTCGCCAAGCTGGGCCTGCAGCAGGGTCGGGCTCTGCGCGTCCGCGACGTCGAAGGCCCGATCGACGGTGGAGGGCATGCCCGGCAGGGACGGCGGTTCGGCCAGCTCGCCCGGAGTCTGGCCGACGACGGCCACGTACTCCGCCCGGCTGATCTGGAGCCCGGCGCGGGCGCCGGCCAGAAGCGACTGGGCCTGGGCGAGCTGCGCCTGGGCCTGGGCCACGTCGACCCGGGTGACCTGGCCGACCCCGAACTTGGCCGCCGTCTCGTCCGCCTGGCCGGCGAGCACGCTGACCGCCTCGTTGCGGATGGTCAGGATCTGCTGGTCGCGCCGCATGTCCTCGAAGGCGGTGATGACGTTCTGCAGCAAGGTGTTCTCGGTGGCCCGCAGGGTCTGGCGCCCGGCCCGCACGGCGGCGTCCGCCGCGTCCACCTCGGCCGCCACCTTGCCGCCGGTGTAGAGCGGCTGGGTCGCGGTGATCGCGCCGTAACCATAGTTGTACGCCGACGGACCGTTTGACGCCCCTCCGCCGGAGCCCTGCGCCAGCCCGCCCGTGGAGCCGGCGCCGGACGTTCCCGACGTCGAGGAGGCCTGCACCGACACGCCCGACCCGCCGCCGTAAGTCTTCTGGTAGTAGGCCTGACCGCTCAGGGCGATGGTGGGGTTCCACCCGGCGCGAGCCTGGACGTAGGTTTCGTCCAACGCCTGCTGCGTGGCGCGCTGGGCGAGCAGGGTGGGATTGGTATGGTAGGCGAGCGCAATGGCGTCGGCCAGCGTCTCGGCCTGCGCCGCCGAGGCCCATAGCGCAGCGACCACAGCGACGAGCCG
>CAXTRP010000534.1:0-2138 GCA_964246615.1 uncultured Caulobacteraceae bacterium
GCTGTCGTCGATGCAGGGTGCGCAGCGTTGGGGCCAGGGCGGCTGGCTCCCGGATCGGCTACGCAGTCCGGGATGACGAGCTTAGAGGGAGAAGTCGCCATGCGTCGTGCTCTTCCATGGCGGGTGCTTCCGTGAACGGACCCTGCCGCGCATAGGCGGGCGCGCTCCCTCTGTCGGCTTCGCCGCCGGATCCCTGCTGCGCCAGGGGAGGAGAATATCAGCTCCATCCTCCCTCCCCTGTTAAGCGGTGGCGCGGCGTACCGGCGGCGCAAGGGATAAAACCAAGGCTGATTCTGTCTGCGCCCCGACTCGCCTACATATGCGACATGCCCAAGACCGTGCGGACTTCCGCCGCCCCCCTCGACCTGTTCGGCGATCCCGCCCTCGCTCCCGCGCCGGCGCACCCGGTCGCCGACGCCCATGCCGAGCCTCGTCCCGCGCCCGACCCGAAGACCCAGCGCGCCGCGCCGGTGGTCGCACCGCCGATGGCGTCGGCCTATTCCGCCAAGGACATCGAGGTGCTGGAGGGGCTGGAGCCCGTGCGCCGGCGGCCGGGGATGTACATCGGCGGCACCGACGAGCGGGCGCTGCACCACCTGTTCGCCGAGGTGCTCGACAACGCCATGGACGAGGCGGTCGCGCTCCACGCCAAGGTGATCGAGGTCAGCCTGGACGCCGACGGCGCCCTGTCGGTCCGCGACGACGGGCGCGGCATCCCCGTCGACCCCCACCCCAAACACCCCGGCAAGTCGGCGCTGGAGGTGATCCTGACGGTGCTGCATTCCGGCGGCAAGTTCTCCGGCAAGGCCTATGAGACCTCCGGCGGCCTGCACGGGGTGGGCGTGTCGGTGGTCAATGCGCTCTCGGACCGGCTGGACGTGACGGTGTGGCGTGACGGGTTCGAGTGGCGCCAGACCTTTTCCCGCGGACAGCCGCAAGGGCCGATCGAGAAGCTGGCCCCCTCTCGCAAGCACGGCACCCTGGTCCGCTTCACCCCCGATCCGGAGATCTTCGGCGAGGACGCGGCGTTCAAGCCGGCGCGGCTGTTCCGCATGGCCCGCGCCAAGGCCTACCTGTTCCGCGGCGTCGAGATCCGCTGGAAGTGCGCGCCAGATCTTCTTGGAGAGACGGGGCGCGTCCAGGACGCCACGCCCAGCGAAGCCGTCTTCCACTTCCCCAACGGCCTGGCCGACTATCTGAAGGAGCGCGTCGGCGACATCGAGACCGTGACGCCCGAACCCTTCGCCGGCCGCATCGAGCGGGCGGAGGGCGGCGGCGCGGTGGAATGGGCGGTGGCGTGGAGCCCGGCGGGCTTCGGCGAGGCCGACGGCTTCACCCAGTCCTACTGCAACACCGTGCCGACGCCGGAGGGTGGCACCCATGAGGCGGGGCTGCGCGCCGTGCTCACCCGCGGGCTGAAACAGTATGCCGACCTCACCGGCGACAAGCGGGCCGGCATCCTGACGGCGGAAGACGTGTCGGCCCAGGCCGGCGCCCTGATCAGCGTCTTCGTGCGCAACCCCGAGTTCCAGGGCCAGACCAAGGAGCGGCTGTCCTCCTCCGACGCCCAGCGGCTGGTGGAGACCGCATTACGCGACCCCTTCGACCACTGGCTCACCGCCCAGCCCAAGGCGGCCACGGCCCTGCTCCAGTTCGTGGTGGAGCGGGCCGAGGAGCGGCTGAAGCGCAGGAAGGACAAGGAGGTCGCCCGCGCCTCGGCCACCCGCAAGCTGCGCCTGCCGGGCAAGCTGGCCGATTGCTCGGGCAGCGCCATGGACGGCTCGGAAATCTTCATCGTGGAGGGCGATTCGGCCGGCGGCTCGGCCAAGCAGGCCAGAAACCGCGCCACCCAGGCCATCCTGCCGCTCCGGGGCAAGATCCTGAATGTCGCCTCGGCGTCCGGTGAAAAGGCCGGCGGCAACAAGGAGCTGGCCGACCTGATGCTGGCGCTAGGCGTCCATGGCGGCGCCCGCTACCGCGAGGAGGACCTGCGCTACGACCGCATCATCATCATGACCGACGCCGACGTCGACGGCGCCCACATCGCCAGCCTGCTCATCACCTTCTTCTACCGCACGATGCCGCAGATGATCCGCGGCGGTAAGCTCTACCTCGCCCTGCCGCCGCTGTACCGGCTC
>CAXTRP010000535.1:0-2137 GCA_964246615.1 uncultured Caulobacteraceae bacterium
AGCGGCGGTGAGCACGCGGTATGGGGGTGCGACACGGTTGGAGCGGTCGCGCATCCTGGACGAGTTTGCCGCGGTGACGGGCTACCATCGCAAGCATGCGATCCGGTTGCTGTCTGGCTGGGGCGATCGGGAGAAGGGTGCGCAGCCCGGAGAGGGTCCGGGTCGGGCTGGATCCCGACGTGGTCGCTATGGTCCCGACGTGCGTGATGCGCTGATCCAGCTCTGGGAGGTTGCGGAGCGCGTCTGTTCGAAGCGGCTGCAGCCGATGATCGCGGTGTTACTGCCAGCGCTGGAACGGCATGGCCGGGTAGCGCTGGACGAGGCCACCAGGGCAAAACTGCTACAGGTGAGCGCCGCCACGATCGACCGCTTGCTCGCCGGGGTCCGCCTGGTGGCGGGCAGTGGGCGTCGACGCCCGGCAGGGTTTGGTTCGGCGGTGCGGCGCAGTGTGCCGATCCGGACGTTCAATGACTGGGGCAACCCCGCGCCAGGCTGGGTCGAGGTGGACTTCGTGGCGCACGGTGGCACGACGGTGTCGGGGGCGTTCGTGCAGACGATGGTGCTGACGGACGTGGCGACGGGATGGACGGAGTGCATCCCGATCGTGGTACGCGAGGCCGAGATGGTCGTGCATGCGCTTGGCCGGGCACGCGAGCTGTTTCCGTTTCCGCTGCGCGGGGTGGATTTCGACAACGACAGCCTGTTCATGAACGACTTGGTCGTGGGCTGGTGCCGGACGCAGGGCCTGGAGGTGACGCGCTCGCGCGCCTATCACAAGAACGACCAGGCCTGGGTGGAGCAGAAGAACGGCGCCATCGTGCGCCGGCTGGTCGGCTACGGGCGGTTCGAGGGCGTGCTGGCCGGGGAGAGCCTTGGACGGCTGTATGCGTCGGCACGCCTGCACGGCAACCTGTTCCAGCCCTCGTTCAAGCTGAAGGAGAAGCGCCGGGAGGGCGCTCGGGTGATCAAGCGCTACCATGCCCCGGAACCGCCGGTGATGCGGGCGCTGGCGCACGTGTCAGTGTCGGAGGCCGACAAGGTGCGGCTGCGCGGCATGCTGGCGGCCGCCGATCCGGTGCTGCTGCTGGCTGGGATCCGTGCCTCGCAGGCGGAACTGGGCAAGCGTGTGGACGCGCGCGGCATGACGGCTGGTCGTGCGGAAACACCGGCGCCACTCGATCTGGCGCTGTTCACGGCGAGCCTGAAGGTCGCGTGGGAAGCCGGGGAGCAACGGCCCACGCACCGGCGCCGCTACGTCCGGGTCAAGCCGATCGTGCGGCCATCGATGCTGGACGCGGTGCGCGACCAACTGCTGACATGGCTGGAGGCGCAGCCTGCGTTGACGGCCGTGGCTGCCCTGGAGCGGCTGCAGGCGTTGCATCCAGACCGGTTCACGGCGGACCACCTGCGCACGGTGCAGCGGCTCATGAAGGTGCGGCGTTTGACGACGGCACAGGAGGTCCTGCTGGGTCCGTTGCCCACTGGGATAGCCACGGCGCCCAGCATCATGGCGGCTGACGATGCTGCATGGGCCGGCGGCGACACGAAAAGCTCGGGTAACATCCCGTCATGAGGCAACACGCCGGATGGGTTTACCCTGTCGCCTGACAGCGTATTGCAAGCCGCTTTCCACCCATCGCGCTCACCCCAGCCAGATCAGGCCACGACCGAATCAGAACGCTCCAAGCAGCACCTAATCACATCCGAGTCAGGTCCAAAGCGGGCCGGTATCACAGCCCGGAGCCCCGGATGGACATTCATGAGAATGCTCGCACCCTGCCGCATAGTCGAATGCTGATTGTCCAGCGCCTGGCAGCAGGCTGGTCGGTGGGAGCGGTCGCAGTGGCGGCTGGCGTTACCGGCAAGACTGTCCGCAAATGGCGCGATCGTCATGCTGCCGAGGGCGAACCTGGCCTGTGCGACCGGTCTTCGCGTCCACATCACACCCCGGCCCGTCTGAGCACGTCCGACGAAGATGCGATCGAGATGTTGCGGCGCCAGCGCCTGTCCAGCCCGGCCATTGCCCGCAGGCTGGGCCGTCCGGTCTCCACCATCGGCCAAGTGCTCCGCCGCCGCAGCCTTGGTCGCCTGTCAGCCCTTGATCCTTGCCCGCCCATCGTGCGCTACGAACGCGAAC
>CAXTRP010000536.1:0-2124 GCA_964246615.1 uncultured Caulobacteraceae bacterium
GCATTTGGCAATCTGCGATGGCGACGCAGCCTGATTATGCTTTCCAGGTCCGCGTTTCGTAGGATATGATGATAGCATTGCAATCACCGAAGCGACGATGTGACCAGCCCGACGCTTCGCAGCCTTGATGATGCGCTCAAGACGCGCTTCGGCGTCCGCGCCGCCGAGCAGTACCCATGCGGTGGGGGCCGCCTTGTGAGGGAGGGTTCAGGCGAGGGAAAGTGACCGTATGGACATCCATAAGGTCAGTGACTTGCCAGAGCGCCTCACCGTCGTCGAACTCGGCCGCCGCCGTCGCTGGTCGGAGGAGGAGAAGCTCCGGATCGTCCTGGAGAGCCTTGAAGCGCCGCGTCTGGTGTCGGCTGTCGCACGACGGCATGGGATCACCCGCTCGCTGCTTTCGGATTGGCGCCGAACGCTGAAGGTCGAGCGCATCGCTGCCGGGCCTGCCCCGGTCTTCGTGCCCGCGGTCGTGGTTCCGGAACCGCCGCTCCCGGCTGAGGCCGCCCCGCGATCGAGGGCTCCGCGTCAGGCTGCCCAGGGCCGCATGGTGATCGAGGTGGGCCGTGGCCGACGCGTCGTGGTGGACGGCGCGGTGAACGCGGAAGCGCTCGCCCGCGTTCTCGATGTGCTGGACCGGCGATGATCCCGGTCCCGACCGGCGTCCGGGTGTGGATCGCGGCCGGCCACACCGACATGCGCCGCGGCATGAATGGGCTGTCGCTGCTTGTGCAGGAAGGCCTGAAGCGCGATCCCTTCGCGGGCGATCTTTACGTCTTTCGTGGGCGTCGCGGCGATCTTCTGAAATGTTTGTGGCACGATGGGCTCGGACTGTCGCTGTATTCGAAGCGGTTGGACAGGGGCCATTTCGTGTGGCCGGCGACGGCGGGCGACAGCGTCAGCATCTCTCCCGCACAGCTCGGCTACTTGCTCGAGGGGATAGATTGGCGACACCCACAGCAGACTTGGCGACCGAGCAGGGTCGGGTGAAATCCGAGCATCTATACACAGCTTAGACCTCGAAAATCATGGCGCTCCGCGCTCAACTGTGATCCACTCTCCTCATGGCGAAGCGCTCCAAACCCGAAATCGTCGACGTGGAAGCGCTGCGCGCGGCCCTCACGGCTGCCGAGCTTCGGGCCGATCAAGCCACCAGTCGGGCCGATCAAGCTACCAACCGAGCCGATCAAGCTGTCCGCCTGGCCGACGAGGCCGTTCTGCGGGCCGATGAGGCTCAGGCCGCCGTCGAGCGCGCAGAGGCCGAGGCCGCCGCCGTGAAGGCCCAACTGTCGGGCGATGCCGCGCTGATCGCCCACCTCCGGCTCGAGATCGCCAAGCTCACCCGCACGCTCTACGGCCAGCGCTCCGAGCGGACCCAACGCCTCCTCGACCAGTACGAGCTGCAGCTCGAGGAGCTCGAAGCCTCGGCGGCCGCCGACGCGCTCGCGGCCGAGAAGGCCGCCGCCAAGGCCGCGGTGCCGGCTCCGACGGAACGGCGCAAGCCCTCGCGCCAGCCCTTCCCGGCCCAGTTGCCGCGCGTGCGCGTCGTGGTGCCGGCCCCGACCGCCTGCCCGTGCTGCGGGGGAGCGCGCCTGTCGAAGATGGGCGAGGACGTCACCGAGACGCTGGAGGTGGTGCCCCGCCAGTGGACCGTGATCCAGACCGTGCGCGAGCGCTTCTCGTGCCGCGCCTGCGAGAGCGTCACCCAGGCGCCGGCGCCCTTCCACGCCATCCCGCGCGGGTGGGCGGGGCCGAGCCTGCTCGCCATGGTGCTGTTCGAGAAGTTCGGGCAGCACATGCCATTGAACCGGCAGGCCGAGCGCTACGCCCGCGAAGGCATGCCGCTCAGCCTGTCGACGCTGGCCGACCAGGTGGGCACCTGCGCGGGCGTGCTGGAGCCGCTGTTCCGGCTCATCGAGAGACACGTCAGGGCGGCGGGACGGTTGCACGGGGATGACACCACCGTTCCGGTGCTGGCCAAGGGCAAGACCAGCACCGGCCGCGTGTGGGTCTACGTGCGCGACGACCGGCCCTTCGGCGGCGTCGATCCCCCGGCCGCCCTGTTCCATTTCTCGCCCGACCGCCGGGGCGAGCACCCGCAAGGGCACCTCGCGGGCTGGACCG
>CAXTRP010000537.1:0-741 GCA_964246615.1 uncultured Caulobacteraceae bacterium
AAATGGCCAAGAACGACCTGCCGGAGCAGCGCGAGCTGCGCGTCATCGCCGCGGCGACCAAGGAGGAGCAGGCCGAGGTCTGGAAGCAGTTCAAGCCCAAGCGCGGCCACGAGGCGTCGTGGAACCAGGTCGCCCACGGGCTCAGCAAGGTCCGCCTGCCGGCGAAGAACGCCAGGTTCGGCGACGCCGAGGCGCAGGCGTTCGGGATCGTGTGGGACGAGGACCTGTTCGCCCCGGCGGACGAGGACAGCCGCACGACCACGCAGGTCGATGCCTTCCTGGCGGCGCAGACGGCGTGGCTGGAGGCGAACATGGCCGAGGGCGGCTGCATCACTGAGATGGATGAGTATTACCGTCCCAAGCTGCCCAAGGGCGCCCAGCAGCACTACGGCCGGAGCGGGGAGGGGGTGTTCACCGCCTATTACATCGAGGCGCGCAGCGGGCTCATCCGCGAGACGCACTACACGCTGTCGATCGGACGCGGTGCGTCGGGCAACGGCGCCGAAGATGCCGAGCCGGCTCGGAAGGCCCGGCCGGACCTGACCGCCAAGGGGGCGGCCATGGTCGGCGATCTGCGCACCGATGCGCTGCACCAGGCGCTGCGCGAGAAGCCGGTCGATGACGACCAGCTGATCGCAATGCTGGTGCTGGCCTTGTCGGGTCGCAACGTCACCGTGTTGAGCGGCGTCACCGGCCGACACGGGGCGACCCATCTGGCACGGGTCGCCGAGACGTTGACCG
>CAXTRP010000537.1:751-2115 GCA_964246615.1 uncultured Caulobacteraceae bacterium
GGGCGGCGCCATCACCCGCGACCTGACCACGATCCGGCACGCGGCCCGCGAGGCTCTGGTGGAGGCGCTGTCCTGCCGGGAGAACCACTCGGCGACGGGCATGAACGCCCGCTACGCCGGCGCCGCCATCGGGGCCGACACTTACCTGCCGAACATGGCGACGGAGGAGTTTCTCCCGGCCCTCTCGCGCGCGGCCCTGGAACAGTGCGCCGAGGCCAGCGAGGTCGCCAAGCAGGTGCGGGTCAAGGACACCCGAGCTTCCCTCGTTGCGCGGTTCAGCGACGGCACGTTCATCTATCCGGCCGCCCGCTTCGCGCCGACCGAGGCGGAGCTGGAGGCACGGCGCAACCCGGCCAGCATGTTCGGAGAGACGGAAGACGAGGCGGAATCTGACCTGGACGACACCGACGCCGTGCTGGGTGGCAGCGATGACCAGGCAGGGAACGAGGAAGATGGCGGTTCTGACGATCCTGAGGCCGACACGGACCCGGCCGCACCAATGGCCACCATCCCGCCCGCCATCTCCGCGGAAATGCAGTTCGCCGCTTAGGCGGCGCTTTGGCCCGGTGTTCAGCGCCGGGCCATTTCGCCCTCTACTGGAGAAGCAACATGACCGTTACGTCAGATCACCGGAAAGCCGTTGGCCGATGCACCTTGGATCGTCACATAATCTTGGTTGGCTCGGCAGAACGTCGCGCCCGAGCACAAGAAGTCGAAGCTGAAATGGATATGGCGTGTGAGCGTGCTGCGATCGGACCCAGCCCGCATGGCGCGCTACGTAACGAGTGGACCAGGCAGGCATGGGATCGCTATGTCGCCGAGGCGGTAAACCAAGCCCGCCTCCACGGTCGCGAGCTCCAATCCCTGTGGCGCGACGCCGCGCATCTCGAGCGCCTGGCTGGCCCCTCGTGACCACGATCCTGATGCTCGATGACGAGCAATCCGAGATGCTGACGTTCGCGCTTGCCACTGCCTTGCAGCGGCAGCGCCAGGGGCTTGCCGAAATCATGCAGGAGCGGTTGCAAAAGGCCGCCGATGGCGAGCGCAACGTCAGCGAGTGGAAGATGAAGCGGTTCGACAGCCTGCTGTATCGCACGATCCAGCTGCAGGCCCTGATCGCAAAGGTCGATGGCGCGACCAGCGAGACGGGACAACTCAAACCGGATTGAACGAAAGCAAGGAATAACGAAAGCGGGTTAGTGGGAAAGCACCACGCCCGGGGTGGCGGCCGCAAGGGGTGGGTCTGCGCCGCCGCTGCGCTAGGCGGCTCCGATCCCGCGGCAAGCGCCGCGCCCTTGCCCCCGCCACGCCGGCCACGGTAGCGCGGTGAAGTCTACCAGATTTGATGGAAGGCGGAACCAAGG
>CAXTRP010000538.1:0-2113 GCA_964246615.1 uncultured Caulobacteraceae bacterium
TGACGACCAGGGTGCAGCCGAGCAGGCGGGAGGCGCCGAGGCGGGCGGCGGCGCTGTTCAGGCCGGTGGCGAAGGCCGCCCGCCCTGGCCCCGCCGCCTCCACCACCGCGACCGTCAGGGGAGCGGACGCCAGCGCCAAGCCGGCGCCGATGAGGAGGGTGGCGGGCAGCACGGCTACCACGTAAGGCGCGGCTGGCTCCGCGTGAGCCAGCGCCAGGGTGAGCAGGCCCAGGATCGCCAGGGTCGGCGCCAATGCCAGCAGCACCGCGGGCGGGTGGCGCTCGCCCCAGCGTTGCAGGAGCGGACCGGCCACGACCACCACCGCGCTGAGAGGCAGGAGCGCGAAGCCGGCCTGCGGACCCGTGTAACGACCCGAGGCCGTCAGGTCGGCGGGAAGGGTGAGGACGACGGCGAAGAAGATCCCGTAGATCGCCGCCGTATAGAACGTCAGGAGGAGCGTGACGCCCGGATATGCGAACCCGCACCCACGCCGCACCATCGCGCCCACCCCAGACTCCAAGGGCGCGCCGTCCACGTCCAGGAACAGCCAGGAGGCCGCCACCGCCACGCCGCTGTCCACGAACAGCCAGCGCCAACCCCCGCAGTCCGACAGGAGGCCGCCGAGAAGAGGCCCAAGCGTCGTGGCCGCGGTACAGCCGGCGGCGTAGAGCGGCAGCATCCGGCGACCGTTCGGCAGGCCCGCCAGGAGGGCGGCGACATTAGGCAGCATCAGGCCGGTGGCCGCGCCCTGCGCGATGCGCCCGGCAAGGAGCGCGGTCGAGCTGTTCGCAAGCCCGCAGAGGAGGCAACTGCAGCCCACCGCCAGCACCCCGGCGCGGAGCGCACGACGCCGTCCGACGCGATCGCCTAACGCCCCGCCGAAGGGCAGCATCATCCCGAGCGCGGCGAGATAGGCCGCCATGATCCATGGACGTTGCGCCGACCCGATCCGGAGCCCGCAGCCGATGGCGGTCAAGCGCGGATCGAGCAGTGTGCCGGAGAGGACCGCCAGGGCGGACCCGATGATCATCGGCGCGACCGGGGCGGGGTTTTGGAGGCGGGTCATCGAGGGTCGCAGTTGCGGCCCGGCGGCCCTCCTCGCCATCGTCTTTCGTCCAAGGCCCGAAAAGCTTCGACCAAGACCGGTGGCCGGCGTGGGCGAACGCGGACGAGGGCGCTAGGATCACGCCATGAGCGACGCCTCAACCCCTGCCGGCTCTGCGTCCGGCCCCGGCTGGTCGAGCACGCGCTTTGCGCTCGCCACCGCGGCGGTCGCCTGGTCGCTCTACCTCGCTGTCGCGTTGGTGCGCTGCGTCGTCTACGGCGTGCCGCATCCCTACTGGGTCATGCAGCGGCACGCCTTGACGGCGGGGGCGGCCATCCTGACGGCGTGGCTCGTCCACCTCCGGCTCGCCCGTCTGGAGCCGAGGCCCATGCGCCAGCGGCTGGCGGCGGCCATGCTGATCGTCCTGCCGCCCGCCGCGGTGCTGTCGGTCTTCAACTACAACGTCATGTTCGTGTTCGCGCCACAGGCCTACCTGCGCGACATGGGCGTCTACCTGCACCTGAGCCTCGCGGGCGAGGTGCTGGACTCCCTGGTGGAGAACTACTCCGTCTTCGCCGCTTGGGCGGTGCTCTGCACGGCGGTGAGCCACGCGATGCAGACCCGGGAACTCCTCCGCCAGGCGGCGGATGCGCAGGCCGCCGCGCGAGCCGCGGAGCTCCGGGCGCTTCGGCTGCAGCTCGACCCGCACTTCCTGTTCAATGCGCTCAACACCGTCTCGGGCCTGATCCTCGCCGGCCGGAGCGAGGACGCGGAGCGGACGGTGGAGTCGCTGTCCTCGTTCCTGCGCGCCACCCTGGCGGCGGACGCCTCCGCGGACGTCTCGCTCGCCGACGAGGTCAGGCTACAGCAGCTCTATCTTGCGATCGAGCAGGTCCGCTTCGGGGATCGGCTGCAGGTGGCCTGGGACGTGCCCGAGGGGCTGGCGACTGCGGCCGTTCCCGCCCTGATTCTCCAGCCGCTGGTGGAGAACACCGTGCGCCACGCGGTCGCGCGGAGTTCCACCCCCGTACGGATGCGGGTCATCGCCCAAGCCGAGGCGGACCGGCT
>CAXTRP010000539.1:0-2101 GCA_964246615.1 uncultured Caulobacteraceae bacterium
CGTGTCCCTTTCCACTTCACAATGTCAAACACCTACCAGCCCAAAAGAACCGGTCTTAACAAATCTCAACCCGTCGATTGGACGGGAGGCGGCGATTTAGAGGTCGCCAACCTCACTGTCAACTGGCTTCGCCTGAACTATGCCACTTCGATTTAGGATCATCAAAGCGACAGTTATAGGTGGCCGCCGAGGCGAGCCCCCAAAAGGTTCGGTCGAATCAGCTGAGAGGAGGGAAGATAGCGTCGCGCTCGGATTGTGCAAGCCTTTTCAAACCCGCCCAGCCACTTTCTGTCCGCCGCCCATCACCAGCACCGTGGTCATCCAGCAGCGATATAGGCCTTGAGGCTCTGCGCCTCCTCCATGGCCTCTCCGATCTTTGCCTTGACCAGGTCGCCGATGGACAGGATGCCGACCAGGCGGTCGCCCTCGCAGACCGGCAGGTGGCGGATGCGCCGATCGGTCATCCGGGACAGCAGCGAGTCCACCGTCTCCGTCGGCTCGGCGTAGATGACGTCGCGGGTCATGAAGGCGGAGACGGGCTGGTCCAGGGCGGACGGACCGCCGCTCGCCAGGGCGCGCACCACGTCCCGCTCGGACACGATGCCTGCGACCCCGTCCGCCGCGCCGTGCACCACCAGCGCCCCAACACGGCGCCTGTGCAGCTGGGCGGCGGCGGAAGCCACCGTCTCATGCGGATCAATCGTGAAGACGAGGTCGCCCTTCGCCTTGAGAATACCTGTAATCAGCATAGCGTCGCTCCCTTGGTTCCCGCCTTGATGGCGCGTCTTTATGCAAGGAGCCTCTCGCAACCTCGCCGGTGTTGCAAGCTCTCGACAGTCGAAGTCTTCGAAATCTAGAGCCATCTAAACCACTGGTGAAAAGGGAGCGATCAGCAGCAGGCCGGCGGCGTAGCCGACCAGGTGGGCCTCCCAGGCGATGGGGGCGCCGCCCGCGCCCACGTCGATCCAACGCATGGCCATGAGCAGGTTGATGAAGGCCCACGCGGCGGCCATGCCGATCACGGTGCGCGAGCGAAACGGCGCGAGGCCATCTCGCCGGTCGATCAGGCGTGAGGCCGCGCCCATGAGGCCGGCGATGGCTCCCGACGCGCCCACCAGCACCTCGGCCCGTCCCCAATGCAGCAGGACGTAACCAAGCGACGCGAGCAACCCGCACAGCAGGTAGAAGACGAAGAACCGGCCAGCGCCGCCGTGAGCACGGCCAAACCAACGGGCCACCGGCGCCCCAAAGGCCAGTGCGCCAAGCGCGTTCAGCCCTGCATGGGCCCAACTCCCGTGCACCACGATGACGGTGAGAAGGCCGGACAGCCGTCCTCGCGCAACGGCCGCAGGCGACAATCCCAGTCCCGACATGACGGCGTCGGGATCAGCCGAGAGGCTCTGCAGGAGGTAGGCGCCCAGGATGCTGGCGACGACTACGAGGGCGGGCCAGGGCGCGTTGAACAGGGGCTCGGCTGGTGGTCGGGAAACGGTCATCGGACAAAACGTACGCCAAAGCGGGAAGCGCCCGGCAAACTTACCTCTTCTTTACGTTAGTTTGGTTTGTTTCGGGACGCTCAGAGCGCGTGCGCCTCCCGCCTCGGGGGTGGACACGCCCGGGCCAAGAAGCCGCCTGGACGCTGAGCAGCGTGTGGCGCGGTCTTCGCGACGGGAGCAGGTCCGACCATGGCGTTGAAGCGAACGGGATTGTCACGGCGCGGCGGCCGAGCGGCGTGCGCCGGTGCGCTGCTCGCCGCATGCGCGAGCGCCGCCAACGCCCAAAGCTCTTCCAGCACGCTTTCACAATTCCGCCAGGGCTACAGCGGCGGGCTGTCAGGTCTCGAAGGGGCCGTGAACGTCAGCCTCCGGGATGCGAACGGCAACCTGGTGATCACCGATGGGGTCACCCAGGTCGGGTCCGACCAGAGCGTGTTCGCCAAGACCGGCAGCAGCGGCGCATCGGACGCTTTCGCAGGAGCAGGCGCGATCGGCGGCGCCTCCGCCAGCGGCAACATCCGGAGCGTCATTGTCGCGGGCAATTACAACACTGTGGTGGGCAACTCCGCCCAGACCAACAGCGGCTACGTGTCTCCGACTACGGT
>CAXTRP010000540.1:0-2091 GCA_964246615.1 uncultured Caulobacteraceae bacterium
CCAGCAAGGCGGCGCGACCTTCCAGCATCAGCCGGGCGATCTCCACCTTCGTCGCGTCGATGTCACGTCCGCGCCCGGCCTGCAGGGCGGCGATCGCCCGGGCCTCCGCCGCCACGCCGGCGGCGTCGCCGCGCCGAGCCAGCGCCTCGCCGCGAGCGTAGCGCCACATCGCCTGCGCCTCTGGCGCTTGGGGCCGGGGCAGCTTCAGCACCGTGGCCGGGTCGCCGTAGCGCCCCCAGGCGAGATAACCCTGCGGGCCGATCCCGCTCTCGCCGTAGCTGGCCTGCGCCTGGTGCGCGAAAGCCAGGGCCGCCGCCCCGTCGCCGCTCATCAGCGCGCTCGCCAGACCGAAGCTGACGTTGTGGGCGTGGAGCGCAAAGGCCGGCAGGCCGCCCGGCGAGCGGTGCACGGCGGCGAAGCGCGCGTCGGCCACCGAGGCCCTGGCGTTGGCGACCGCCGCGTCCTCATAGCGGCCCAGCCGGTAATAGAGGTGGCTCGGCATGTGGACGAGGTGCCCCGCCGCGGGCGCCAGCCGCCCCAGCCGGTCGGCCCCGGCCAGCGCCCGCGCCGGCTCGCCCGACCACTCCGACAGGTGGATGTCGTAGTGGATGGCCGGCGTGTAGTCGGGCGAGCGACGCAGCACCTCGTCCAGAAGCTCGCGGGCGCGCCGCACGTCCGGGTCCGGCCCTTGCGCGGCGATGTTCTTCCAGGCTTGGCCGGACGCGATCAGCAGGGCGGAGGCGGCCTCCACCGCGACCGGGTCGCTCGCAGGAAACCGGCGCGCCAGTCGGTCCATGGCCAGCGCATAGGCGTGGTCGTCCACGCCTCCGCGGGCGGGATAGCGCACCTGCATCGCAGCGATCAGCCCCTCCGCCTCCGGAGACAGCCCGTGCTCCAGCGTGGCGGCGCGCATGGCGGCGGCGCGCGCCTTGCCGGCCTCCGAGGCGTCCACGGGGTAGTTGATGGTCGGGCCGCGGGCCCAGGCCTCGGCCCAGAAGCACATGGCGCAGCCCGCGTCCTCGTGCTCGGCCCACCGCAGGGCGCGGATCGCCTCGGGCGCGTTGAAGGCGTGGACGAGGCGCACCCCCTCGTCGAAATAGGCCGCCGCCTGCGGCCGGGCGCGCTCCACTTCGAACCCCGCGTCGCCGAGGCCCGCGGAGAGGCCGGGCGCGGTCTTCGGGTCGTCGGTCCGCGCCGGCGGCGGGGCGCCATGGCAGGTGGGCGCGCCGGAGAGCAGCGCTTCGGGCGTTTCCGGCGCCTGCGCCTGCGCCTGCCACAGGGCGAGCGCGGCCACGAGGCCGCCGGCGGCCAAGACGGTGAGCGCCTTCATGTCGTCATCCTACAGTGGCCGACCTCCTGGCGCGAGTGGGGGCGCCGGAGCCGGGCCTCTGGTCAATCGCTTCCGCGAGCTGGCGTGGCCGAGCGGCCCACTTGCGTCAGCCGGTCTTGTTCAGACATTCGCCATGGAGGCTAACCCCCGCTTGGAAGCTGTGGCCAAAAGTCGGCAGTGTTCGCAAAAGCGGTGGAGCGGGCAGCGGGAATCGAACCCGCACGAGCAGCTTGGGAAGCTGCCAGGCTACCACTACATCATACCCGCGGCGCCGGGGCCACGTTCTAGCCAGGATGGCGGCGTCTGTCACCCCGAAGGTGTTTCTGGTAGCCGTCAGGCCTGCGCATGGAACAGACGATGAATCCCGACCCCCGGCCAGCCGATCGCCGCCTCGCCGATGTCGGCGACAGCGACCATGCCGCTCGCAGCGACCCTGCCCCCGGTGCTGCGCCCGTGATCGTCCGCCGCTACTCAGGGTCGAGCGGCCAAGACCATGGTCACGGCCACGCTCACCATAAGGGTCAAAGCCACGGCCATGATCACCATCGCGGGTCGGGTCACCATCACCCTGCGCCAGCCCGCTTCGGTATGGCGTTTGCAGTCGGGGCGTTGCTCAACACGGGCTTTGTGGTGGCGGAGGTCTGCTATGGCCTGCTGGGTCACTCCATGGCGCTGCTTGCAGACGCGGGGCACAACCTGGGCGACGTGCTGGGCTTGATTGCGGCTTGGGGGGCGTCGGTGTTGTCGCGGCGCGGGGCCAG
>CAXTRP010000541.1:0-1211 GCA_964246615.1 uncultured Caulobacteraceae bacterium
CCCGCAGCCGCAGGTGAAGCTGATGAACGAGGGCTGCGCCACCTGGGTGCACCAGCGCATCATGACCCGGCTGCACGAAACCGGGCAGATCGACGACGCGGCGTTCCTGGAGGTGCTGCACTCCACCAGCAACGTCATCACCCAGGACGGCTTAGACCACCCCGCCGGCGGTCCGGGCTTCAACCCCTATGCCCTCGGCTATGCCATGATGTGCGACATCGAGCGCATCTGCACCGAGCCCACCGCCGAGGACCGTGCCTGGTTCCCCGATATCGCCGGCAACGGCGACCCGAACGGCACCCTGCGCCACGCCTGGGCCAACTACCGCGACGAGAGCTTCGTGCTGCAGCATCTCTCGCCCGCGGTGATCCGCCGCTTCCGCATGTTCCGCCTGCTGGACGATGCCGCCTCCCCCTCGCTGCTGGTGGACGCGATCCATGACGACGCCGGCTACCGCGAGATCCGCCGCTCCCTCGCCCGCTCCTACGACCCGGGCGAGAGCGATCCTGATATCCAGGTCGTGGACGTGGATCTTGCCGGCGACCGCCGCCTGCTGCTCCAGCACCGTACCCGCCCCGGCCGCCTCCTGTCGGACCGCGACGCGCAGCTTACCCTGCGCCACCTCGCTGCGCTCTGGGGCTACGAGGTGCGCCTGCAGGAGGTGGACGCCCAGACGGAGGCGGTGCTCGCCACCCACTCCGCCGGTCCCTGAGCCGCCCCTGCCCGGGTCGCCGCTCCACGCAGACCATCGCGGGCGTTGGATGCAAGGCCAGAAAGAACGTCTTTTTTCTGGAGAAAAAGAAGCAAAAAGACTTTGATCCTATGGTTCCCAGCGTACGCGCGGGCTTAAACCCAAACTCGAAGAAGTTTTTTGTTCGTTGTTTCAAGAAAGAACATATTTTCTTGCCGTTTTCGTGCGTGGGACGCAATTGCGGGTCCAAGGCGGGCTCCACGCCGCCCCCCACTGGACGCATCGTCCGAACCTCGCGCCGCCTCGCGCGTCTTGCGCGTGGCCGTATCGCGCGGCGGCGGGGGACAGGCGGCATGGCAGCGGATCAATACGACGTCATCGTGATTGGCAGCGGCCCGGGCGGCGCCTCCCTGACGCAGCGCCTGGCCACTACGGGCAAGCGCATCCTGCTGCTGGAGCGCGGCGGCTACCTGCCCCGCTGGCGCGCCATCTGGGATAGCAAGACGGTGGGCGTGGATGG
>CAXTRP010000541.1:1221-2074 GCA_964246615.1 uncultured Caulobacteraceae bacterium
ACCCGGACGGAGTCTCTCCCGCCTGGCCCCTCGGCTATGACGAGTTCGAGCCGTACTACGCCCAGGCCGAGGCGCTCTACCACGTGCACGGCCAGCGCGGCGAGGACCCCAGCGAGCCCTGGTCCTCCGGTCCCTATCCCTACGCCCCCGTCAGCCACGAGCCACGTATCGAGCGGCTCGACGCCGACCTGCGCGGCGAGGGGTTGAAGCCGTTCCACCTCCCGCTTGGCATCCTGCTCGACGAGAAGGACGGCAAGCCGACCCCCACTAGCCCCTGCATCCGCTGCGACGCCTTCGACGGCTTCCCCTGCGCCATCAATGCCAAGGCCGACGCCCAGGTGATCTCCGTGGACCCAACGCTCGCTGCGCACCCCAACGTCACCCTCCTGACCGGCGCCTACGTCGAGCGGCTGGAGACCGACGCTGGTGGCCGCAGCGTCGGCACCGTGCACGTCCTGCGTGACGGACAGCGGGAGGAGTACCGCGCCGACATCGTGGTGGTGGCCTGCGGCGCGCTGTCCTCCGCCCTGCTGCTGCTGCGCTCGGCCAGCGACGCGCATCCGCGCGGGCTCGCCAACGGCTCGGACCAAGTCGGCCGCAACTACATGCGCCACAACATGTCCGTGCTGATGGCGCTGCTGAAGGAGCCGAACCACACGGTGTTCCAGAAGACCCTGGCCATCAGCGACTACTACTTCGGCGCCCCGGACAGCGAGTACCCGCTCGGCCTGATCCAGATGTGCGCCACCTCGCATGGCCAGCAGATCCGCGGCGAGGCCGTGCCCGCCTGGCTCAACAGCTTCCTGCCGGATATGCCGTTCGACAAGATGGCGCTGCACTCCATGGACTTCTG
>CAXTRP010000542.1:0-2053 GCA_964246615.1 uncultured Caulobacteraceae bacterium
GAGACCTTCAAGGCCGCTGATGGCCGCTGGCTGTCCCCGGCCGAGGTGGACTATCGCACCGAAGGCGGAGCGGGCTTTGTGGAGATCGCCACTGGCCAGGGTGTGACCGTCGGCGGCATCGAGAAGATGTCCAAGTCCAAGAAGAACGTGGTGGCGCCGGAGGATATCTTCCACCAGTACGGCGTGGACGCCGCGCGCCTGTTCGTCCTGTCCGACAGCCCGCCCGAGCGCGACGTGCAGTGGACGGCTTCGGGCGTCGAAGGCGCCTGGCGGTTCGTCAACCGGGTCTGGGCCGAGGTCGAGAGCGGCGCGGACGGCGGCGGCGGCGAGCCGAGCGAAACGCTGACCCGCGCCACCCACAAGCTGGTGAAGTCCGCCACCGAGGGCGTGGACGGGTTTCGTTTCAACTCCGCGGTGGCGCAGTTCTACGCCTTCCTGAACACCTTGAAGGCGCATGCTGGCGCGGATCGGCGCGAGGCGCTGAAGACGTTTGCGCTGCTGATCGCCCCCTTCGTGCCGCACCTGGCGGAGGCCTGCTGGGAGAGGCTGGGGGGCGACGGCATGGCGGTCGAACAGCCCTGGCCGAGTTTCGACCCGGCGCTGGCCGCCGATGAGGAACTCGTGCTGCCTGTCCAGATCAACGGCAAGCGTCGCGGCGAAATCCGCGCGCCTGCCGGCGCGGCCGAGGACGACGTCCGCCGCATCGCGCTGGACGCAGTCGATGTGGCGCGCCACCTTGAGGGGCTGACGGTGAGCAAGGTGATCGTGGTGCGCGACCGCATCGTCAACATCGTAGCGGCCTGAAGGGCGGCGGGGGCGAGATGAGACGGATGGTCCGAAAGCTTGCCACAGCGGCGCTCCTGGCTGCAGCCGTCATCCCGCTCGGCGCGTGCGGTTTCACCCCCCTCTACGCCACGCCAGGCATGACGCCGGCGCTGGCTTCGGTGGAGACGGTGTTGCCCGGCACCTCGCGCACGGGCTTCCTGCTGAAGGAGCAGCTGGGCCAGGAGCTCGGGCGCGACGTGGACGAACCCGCCCACTACCGCCTGACCGTGACGCTGCGTGAGATCCGGCTGCCCGAGGGCGTGCGGGTGAACAACGTCGCCAACCGCTACGAGATCGACGCCACCGCCAGCTACAGCCTGTCCGACGCCGCCACCGCCAAGATCCTCTACAACGGGGCTTCCACGGTGCAGGTCTCCTACGACTCCGCCGACCCACCCTACGCCGGCGTCGCGGCCAACCAGGATGGGGAGGAGCGGGCCGCCAACCAGATGGCGGTGCTGATCCGCCTGGCCTTGTCGCGCTACTTCAGCCGCCAGGCCACGCCGGGCTGACGCCGCTGATCGCCAGCTCGCCCTCGCGGACATGATCCTCAGCAAGCGCGCCGACGCCGACCGCTTCCTGGCCCGCCCGCCCGCCGACGTGCGCGTGGCTGTGATCTGGGGACGGGATCGGGGCGGCGTGCGAGAGCGGGCCAACGGGCTTGCGGCCAAGGTCTGCGACAACCCGGACGATCCCTTCGACGCCGCCCTGCTCACCGAGGCGGACGTGGATGCCGACGGCGCGCGCCTGGCCGACGAGCTTTGCGCCATTTCCATGTTGGGCGGCCGGCGGCTGGTGCGCCTGCGGCTTGCGGGAGAGAAGCCGGCGGTGGACCGCGCCGCGGCCGAGGCCGTTCGCCTGCACGCCGACGGCCGGTACAACCCGGACGCCTTCTTCCTGATCGAGGCGGGCACGCTGGAGCGCGGCTCGGCGCTCCGCAAGGCCGCGGAAGGCGCGAAGGCAGGCGTGGTGAGCATCCCCGTCTACGAGGACGAGGTGGCCGACACGGCCCGCTTCGTGCGCGAGGCGCTGGCCACCGACCGGGTCGGCCTCAATCCCGAAGCGCTGGACGTCTTCGTCAATCGCTTGCCCAAGGAGCGCGGCGTGGCGCGTCAGGAGATCGAACGGCTGATCCTGTATCTGGGGCCGGGCTCGGGCGTCACGGCCACTCCGGCGGACCTCACCGACTATCTTGGGGTCGAACCTGAAGCGTCGCTGTCGGACGCAG
>CAXTRP010000543.1:0-925 GCA_964246615.1 uncultured Caulobacteraceae bacterium
GCATGTCCTCGATGGCGAGCTTGCCGTCGCGCGCCTTTTTGCCCAGCGCGCCGATCGCCTTCTCGATCCCCGCCAGCGACAGTTCGTCGGCGTCACGTACGACGGGAACCACCAGCCCCTTGTCGGTGCCCACCGCCACGCCGATGTCGTAGTGATTCTTGTAGATCACATCTTGGCCATCGATCTCGGCGTTGACGTCAGGAACTTCCTTCAGGGCGGCGATGCAGGCGCGGGTGAAAAAGCTCATGAAGCCAAGCTTAACCCCGTGCTTCTTCTCGAAGCTGTCCTTGTACTGGTTGCGCAGGGCCATGACGTTGGTCATGTCGACCTCGTTGAAGGTCGTGAGCATGGCCGCGGCGTTCTGCGCATCTTTCAATCGACGCGCGATCGTCTGACGCAGGCGCGTCATGCGCACCCGCTCCTCGCGCTCGCCTGTCGCCCTTGGGGCGGCTGCGGGAGGCGCAGGGGGCGCTGCCTGCGGAGCGCTGGCCGACGGCTTGGCGGTTGCGGGCGCGGGCGCTTGAGAGGCCTCCAGGGCGTCGCCCTTGGTGATGCGGCCGTCGGGCCCGGTACCTTGGATGGCGCCGATGTCGAGCTTGTTCTCAGCCACGATCCGCTGCACCGAGGGGGACAGGTTGGCGGGCTGGGGCCCTTTCTGGGCGGCTGGCGGCTCGTTGGCGGGCGTGTCGTCGCCCGCGCCTGAAGACTGCTGCACCCCGACGTTGGCGGCGCCGCCAATACGAGCGATCACCTGGTTGGGCGTGACGGTCGAGCCCGCGTCCGCGGTGATCTCCGACAGTACGCCGTCCGCAGGCGAGGCGATCTCGACCGCCACCTTGTCTGTCTCTATCTCCACCAGCACTTCGTCGCGGGCGACGGTGTCGCCGACCTTCTTGGTCCAGGTCCCGACCGTGCCCTCGCTGAC
>CAXTRP010000543.1:935-2052 GCA_964246615.1 uncultured Caulobacteraceae bacterium
CCTCGACGGTGTCGGAGGCACCGCCTGCGGTCGACGAGGGCGATTGCGCTTCGGCCTGAGCCTTTGCAGGCCC
Source organism: uncultured Caulobacteraceae bacterium (assembly GCA_964246615.1). Classification (GTDB taxonomy): domain Bacteria; phylum Pseudomonadota; class Alphaproteobacteria; order Caulobacterales; family Caulobacteraceae; genus CAHJWH01. Next base: position 1,009 of record CAXTRP010000543.1, read on the forward strand.
GGCCTTCTGGTCAGGCGCACGCGTATCGGCGACGGGAGCCAGGGCCTGCTCCGCCGGTTTGCCGGGGGTGGGTTCAGGCTGCTCTTCGGCGCTGGGGGCGGCGAAGGTGGGCGTGACGGCCTTGGCTGTGGCGCCAGAGGCCGTCGCCGGCCTCGCCGCCTCGCCCCTGCCCTTCGGCGCCGGCTTGGCCTCGCCATCCTCGTCCACCGCGCCGAGCTTCTGGCCGGCGGTGACGGTGGCGCCTTCCTCGGCGCTGATCTCGCCTAGCACGCCGTCCGCAGGGGCGGCGACTTCGAGACTGACCTTGTCAGTTTCAAGTTCGACCAGCACCTCGTCCTTCTTCACCGCGTCGCCAGGCTTCTTGGTCCAGCGGGCGACGGTGGCTTCGCTGACGGACTCGCCGAGGGTCGGCGCGAGGATGTCGCTCATGGGATCAGGAGGTCCTAGGTTCTTCGGGCGGGCGTGTCGCGCTCAGGCGAACGCATCGTCCAGGAAAGTCTGCAGCTCTTTCAGGTGCCGGCTCATCTGGCCTGCGGCGGTGGAGGCGGAAGCGGGACGGCCGACGTAGCGCGCGCGCTTGGCCTTGACGTCGTCCACCTTGGTCAGGGTGAGCTCGACCCAGGGGTCCACAAAGGTCCAGCCGCCCATGTTCTTCGGCTCCTCCTGGCACCAGACCAGTTCTGCGTTGGGAAAGCGGGCAAGTTCCCGGCGCAGCGTCTGCATCGGCCAGGGATAGAACTGCTCCAGGCGCAGGATGTAGACGTCATCCACTCCCTTCTTGGCCCGCGAGTCGGTCAGGTCGTAATAGACCTTGCCCGAGCACAGGATCACGCGGCGGATGTCGGCATCCGCTTTGAGCGTCACACCGGCGGCGTCCGGGTCGCGCTGGGCGGTGTCGTGCAGCACCCGGTGGAAGGTAGAGCCCTCCGCCAGGTCCGCCATCGTCGACACCGCCTTCTTGTGGCGCAGCAAGCTTTTCGGCGTCATCAGGATCAGGGGCTTCCTGAAGCTGCGGTGTACTTGCCGGCGCAGGATGTGGAAGTA
>CAXTRP010000544.1:0-2038 GCA_964246615.1 uncultured Caulobacteraceae bacterium
CGCTCAGGCCGAACACGGCCCGGAAGCGGTCGGGGCGCATCATCGCCGCGTTCCAAGCGACGTTCGCACCGAAGTCATGTCCCACCACCACGCTGTCGGGCAGATCGAAGTGGTCCAGCAAGCCGACAAGATCGCCGACCGTCTGGAACGGCGTGTACGCCGTCGCCGCCTCAGGTGCGTCGCTTGCGCCATAGCCGCGCATATCGGGAACAAGCGCTCGGTACCCCGCCTCCGCCACCGCCGTCATCTGCGCCCTCCAACTCGAACCGATGGCGGGGAACCCGTGGCAGAACAGGACAGCAGGACCCTCGCCCAACTCGGCGACCTGAAGGTGGACGCCGTTGGTCTGGACCCTGTGGTGACGTATGGCGGAAGCCTCCTCCGCGAGGCGAATACCGGCCGCTTGAGCGACGGTCAATACACCTGTATTGCAAGCGCATGGGCGAGCACGACCAAAGGCGGCGTTGATCGACAGCGCGGAGAAGCTGTTCCACCGCCACGGCTTTCCCAACACGCGCCCGCGCGAGATCGCAGCCGCCGCCGGTGTGCCGCAGGGCTCGTTCACCAACCATTTCCGGTCCAAGGAGGCGCTCGGCGTCGTGACCCGCCTTGGGTTTGCCGGAGGCCGATTTGTTTGAGTCCTACGCGGCGATCGGCAAGGCCTCAAGCTGTGCGGAGTAGGCCGCCTCGGCCTCGGCGGGTGGCATGTTGCCGATGGGCGCGAGCAGGCGGCGGGTGTTGGACCAGTCGACCCACTCGAGGGTGGCGAACTCCACGGCCTCGAACGCGCGCCATGGTCCGCGCCGGTGGATGACGTCGGCCTTGTAAAGGCCGTTGATGGTCTCAGCCAAGGCGTTGTCATAGCTGTCACCGACACTGCCGACCGAGGGTTCCACGCCGGCTTCGGCCAAGCGCTCGGTGTACTTGATGAACACGCCCATCAACTACCAGCCAAACTGCGCTGCCATGGTCTTCGAATATCTATGTCCGGCAAAGGCAACTGCTACGACAACGCCATGGTGGAGACCTTCTTCGAAACCTTGAAGTCGGAGCTGGTCTGGAGTACGGTCTTCCTCACCCGAGCCGACGCCGCAGGAGACATCGGCTGTTACATGGACAGCTTTTACAAGCCCGTCGGGCGCCACTCGGCGCTGGACTTCGTCAGCCCGGCCATGTTCGAGAGACAGGCCGCGCAGTGAGCCAACGGCTCTCTTAAGCGGGGCAAGTCCACCGTAGGTCTTGGTCAGCTCCATGATGTCGGCGGTCAGCGCCACCTCATCATCGCATGTGCGGGGCTTCTTGCGCTGAGTAGAGCGATGCTGGCCCAGGACCTGGCAGGCCCGACGTTCGGAAACGTCATGCTTCGCCTTCACCTTCTCAATGCAGGCGCGGCGACGAGCAGGGCTTCGAAATTTCCCTTGCGGCTTCCGTCAGGATCAACTTGTCCAAGGTGGGATCAGACACCACTCGCCGGAGCCTCGTGTTCTCCAGCTCCAGAGCCTTCAGCCGCTTCATCTGGCCGACCTCATGCTGCCGAACTCCGCTCGCCAGCGGTAGTAGGTCTGCTCAGAGACGCCCATCGAACGCGCCGCCTCCGCAATCGACTTGCCTTGCGCCGTCAGCACCTCGAACTGCCGCAGATTGGCGACGATCTCTGCGGCTTGGCATGCTGTCCCATCTGATCCTCCTAGGGCCGCAGCCCTCAATGTGGGTGGATCACTTCGCGGGGTCAGACCAGATGGCCTCGAACTCGCCGCTCAAGCCGCTCAGCGCTGCGTTGGCGATCTCGCGGATCGTGCGCAGCGGGTGGTCCGCGCGCATCCGATCCTCCAGGTCCACATAGGAAAAAGCGACCCTGAACGCCGATCCCAACGCTGCATCCCAGGCTCCCGGCCAACTCCCACCAGAAGGATGAAAGGTGCCGATCTCCAGAAGGACGGCGGGTTTTTCCTCAGCCTGTCAACAGTCCCGACCGGCGCGGTATTAGGTGTGTGGTCCCGGAATGAGGTGGTGCGGGTTGATCTTGAAGGCTGACGGA
>CAXTRP010000545.1:0-583 GCA_964246615.1 uncultured Caulobacteraceae bacterium
CCCCTTCTCCTTTGCGAATATTGTGTGGTCGCGTCCCATGTCGCAATTCTCACCCCGAGGTGTTCTGGTGCACCGCCGACGTGGGCTGGGTCACGGGGCACAGCTACATCGTCTATGGCCCGCTGGCGAACGGGGCCACCAGCCTGATGTTCGAGGGCGTGCCGACCTATCCCGACAGCCGCCGCTTCTGGCAGGTGATCGACAAGCACCAGGTCAACATCTTCTACACCGCCCCCACCGCCATCCGCGCCCTGATGCGCGAGGGCGAGGGACCGGTGAAGGCGACGTCGCGCAAGTCGCTGCGGGTGCTGGGGTCGGTGGGCGAGCCGATCAACCCGGAGGCCTGGCGCTGGTACTACGAGGTGGTGGGCGAGGGCCGCTGCCCCATCGTCGACACCTGGTGGCAGACCGAGACCGGCGGCATCCTGATCTCGCCGGCGCCGGGCGCGGTGGCGCTGAAGCCCGGCTCGGCCACCCTGCCGCTGCCAGGCGTCGTGGCCGAGCTGCTGGATGCGGAGGGCAAGGTGCTCGACGGCGAGGCGGAGGGCAACCTGGTGATCGCGCGCAGCTGGCCCGGCCAGAT
>CAXTRP010000545.1:593-2037 GCA_964246615.1 uncultured Caulobacteraceae bacterium
CGACCACGCGCGCTTCGTAGACACCTACTTCAGGACCTATCCCGGCAAGTTCTTCACCGGCGACGGGGTGCGGCGGGACGCGGACGGCTACTACTGGATCACCGGGCGGGTGGACGACGTGATCAACGTCTCCGGCCACCGCATCGGTACTGCGGAAGTGGAGTCGGCGCTGGTGGCCAATGCGGCGGTGGCGGAGGCGGCGGTCGTGGGCTTCCCGCACGACATCAAGGGCCAGGCCATCTTCGCCTTCGTGACGCTGAAGCATGGCCAGGAGCCTACGGACACGCTGAAGGCGGAGCTAAGCGACGGGGTGCGCCGCGACATCGGCCGCTTCGCCGCGCCCGAGGTGATCGAGTGGGCGCCCGGCCTGCCCAAGACCCGCTCGGGCAAGATCATGCGCCGTATCCTGCGCAAGATCGCCGAGGGCAAGACCGACGAACTCGGCGACACCTCGACCCTGGCCGACCCCGCCGTGGTGGACGCGCTGGTGAAGGGGCGGGGGGGCTGAGCAGGATCATTCTGCTATGATCGTCCATGCTTCCCGTCTTGCCCGGACTTGTTCCGGGCATCCAGGGCGCACCCTCAATTCGAAAGCCGGCGCGCTCTGGACCCCAGGGACAAGCCCTGGGGAGACGGAAGAAAGCGGTTTCGCGTAGGCTCATCGCGCGCCGAACTCTCGAGGGAGGGAGCTGTCCAGATGCATCGGCGTGAACTTCTGCGGAGGCCCGTCGGTTAGGGGCGCGAAGCGGGACGCACCGTCGCGCCGCCGCCAGGAGTTCCGCCATGGACGCCGCCCAGAACGCCTTCCCAGCCGCAGACGCCCGCCTGAAGATGCAGGACCCGCGCAAGCAGTACCCCCAACCGCCCTTCCCTGAGCAGCCGCAAGCTGCGCCGGGCCTGGCCAGGGCCATGGACCCCAAGCCCGACCACGGCGAAACCAGCTACAAGGGTCATGGCCGGCTCGAGGGGCGCAAGGCGCTGGTCACCGGCGGCGACAGCGGCATCGGCCGGGCCGCCGCCATCGCCTTTGCGCGTGAGGGCGCCGACGTGGCCATCGTCTACGAGCCGAGCGAAGAAGCCGACGCCCAGGAGGTGATCAAGCTGATCGAGGCCGACGGCCGCAAGGCCCTGGCGCTGCCCGGCGACATCAAGGACGAGGCCTTCTGCAAGAAGATCGTGGCCGACACGGTGCAGGCGTTCGGCGGCCTGGACATCCTGGTCAACAACGCCGGCAAGCAGACATCGCAGCCGTCGATCGCCGACATCACCAGCGAGCAGTTCGACGCGACGTTCAAGACCAACGTCTACGCCATGTTCTGGATCACCAAGGCCGCGGCCGAGCACCTGCCGCCGGGCGCCTCGATCATCAACACCGCCTCGGTCCAGGCCTACAAGCCCTCCGAGACGCTGCTCGACTACGCCAGCACCAAGGCGACCATCGTCG
>CAXTRP010000546.1:0-2022 GCA_964246615.1 uncultured Caulobacteraceae bacterium
CTCCGCCCCCTGCACCACCAGGTCGTTGACGCACATGGCCACCAGGTCGATGCCGACGGTGTCGTGGCGCCCGGTCTCGATGGCGATCTTCAGCTTGGTGCCCACCCCGTCGGTGGTGGTGACCAGCAGCGGGTCCGAGTAGCCGGCCGCCTTCAGGTCGAACAGGGCGCCGAAGCCGCCGAGGCTCGCATCCGCGCCGGGCCGGGCGGTGGCGCGGGCCAGGGGCTTGATGGCGTCCACCAGGGCCTCGCCCGCGTCGATGTCCACGCCCGCGCCTGCGTAGGTGAGGCCGTCCGCCTGATCGCTCATCGAATCCCATCCGTGGGGGGCCGCGTTTCCGCCCGCTCTTGGAGGCGCCGCGAAGCGGGCTATAGCTACCCCATGACGCCGATCACTTCCAATGCCGAGCTCGAGGCCTTTTGCAGCTACCTCGCCGACCAGCCCTTCGTCGCGGTCGACACCGAGTTCATGCGCGAGACCACCTACTGGCCCAAGCTGTGCCTGATCCAGGCGGCGGGGCTGGAGCACGGCGGCGTCATCGACCCTCTGGCGGAGGGGCTCGACCTGGAGCCGTTCCTCGACATCCTGCGCGATCCGCGCATCCTCAAGGTGTTCCATGCGGCCCGTCAGGACGTGGAGATCTTCAATAACCTGCGGGCTATCCCAACGCCCCTGTTCGACACCCAGGTGGCGGCGATGGCGGCGGGTTTCGGCGAGCAGATCGCCTATGACGCGCTCGTGCGCCAATTGTTGCGCATCGACATCGACAAGTCCTCGCGCTTCACCGACTGGAGCCGCCGTCCGCTGTCTGAGGCGCAACTGGACTATGCGGTCGGTGACGTGACCCATTTGGCCAAGCTGTATCCGCGCCTGCGTGAGCGGCTGGAAAAGGCCGGGCGGCTGGGCTGGGTGTCGGAGGAGATGGACTTCCTCACCGACCCCGCCACCTACGACGTGGAGCCGGAGAACGCCTGGCGCCGGCTGAAGCCCCGCAAGTACAACGCCCGCTACCTCGCCGCTTTTCGCGGCGCCGCGGCCTGGCGCGAGCGCACCGCCCAGTCGCGCGACCAGCCCCGCGGACGGATCATCAAGGACGAGGCGATGGACGAGATCGCCACCCAGCTGCCGATGGACGCCGAGGCGCTGAACCGGCTGCGCTCGGTGCCCAAGGGCTTCGGCGGCTCCAAGTTCGGCCCCGACCTGATCGCCGCGCTGCAGGAGGCGCTGCGCGATCCGGAGGCCTACGCTCCCATGATCGAGCGCGGTCCGCCTCCGGCGCAGAACGCGGGCGCGACGGTAGAGCTTTTGAAGGTGCTGCTGAAGGCTCGGGCCGAGGACGCCGGCGTCGCCGCCAAGCTGATCGCCACCGTGGCGGACCTGGAGAAGATCGCGTCGGACGCCGCCGAAGAGTCGCCTGCGCTGAAAGGTTGGCGTCGCGAGGTGTTTGGCGAAGACGCCCTGCGGCTTAAGCGGGGCGAACTGGCGCTGGTGCTCGACGGAGCGAGGGTCAAGGTCACCGAAGTCGGGTGAGTGGGGAAGGGCGGCCAAGTCCTTCCACCCCTTGAAGTGCGCTACGTCTTCGCGTATGCGAGCCGACTTCCGGTGGCGGGCTCGCCCGTCGCCGTCCTGTCCGAGAACTGCGGGACGCCCAAGGGCGTCTTAATCCTTACGGCCGCGGGGAGACGGGGAAGCCTGGTTTAGGACGTCCGCCGAAGTGCGGATGCGCTGATCCGCATGCATTCCTCGGGATAGGCCTACCGCACGCGCGCTTTCCGCGAGGAGAGCGCGCGCCCGGCGTTACGGCTGCCCGGATGGTCCGGGAGCCTTGCCAAGTGCAACGGAGACCGCATGGACCGCGCACAGAGAGCCGAGTCGATCGAAGAGCTCAGGAGCGTCTTCGCCGGCGCCGGCGCCGTGATCGTAACCCACTACCTGGGTCTCAGCGTTGCGGAGATGACCGAACTGCGCACGCGCCTCCGCAAGGAAGGCGCGACACTGAAGGTGGTGAAGAACCGCCTGGCC
>CAXTRP010000547.1:0-2017 GCA_964246615.1 uncultured Caulobacteraceae bacterium
CCCAGCTGGCCTCCATGCCCTCGTCGGCCACGTTGCGCAGCCAGCCGCCGAAGACGGGCGCCCAGAAGCCGTACCTCATGGACGGTGGCTCACGCCGCGACCTTGCGGCTAAGCTCGATCTCGCGCTCCAGCATGTCCACCAGCGCCTCGTGCGGGTCGTAGCCCAGCACCGCCAGCGGGTCGGCCACGAAGTTGGACAGCGCGTTCAGGTCGTAGAAGCGGGGAACGCCGTCGCGCTCGTCGATCATGTACTCGACGCCACCCACGTCCAGGTGCGCGGCCTGGGCCACCGCCTCCACGGCCTTGACGATCTCGGGCGGTGGATCGAAGGCGCTGACGGTGATGGACGGTTTGTCTGTCATGCAGACATCGGCGGGGCAGAGATCGAAGGTCGAGCCCGCACCGTCCAGCGCGATGGCGTAGAGGAACCGGCCGCCCAGCGTCTCGCAGCGGATCACCCGCCCGTCGGCCGCCGGCACATACTCCTGCACCAGGGTCACCCCGTTCAGGCCGGCCGGCGTACCCTGCTCGTCGGCGAAGGCTCGGAGCTCCTCAAGGCTGTCGTAGCGCGCCATGCCGGCGCCGGAGCCGCCGATGTCGCCCTTCACCATCACCGGGAACCGCAAGTCGGCCGCTACCCGCGCCACGTCGGCGAAGCGGTGCACCGCGCGGGTGGCCGGAACCTCCAGCCCCAGGGTGCGGAACAGCGACAGCTGGCGCGCCTTGGAGGTGTCCAGCGCCAGCGCCGCGCTGCCGTTGATCACCCGGGCGCCACGGTGCTCGAAGTGGGCCATCAGTGCGCTCGTGTAGAAGATCGCGTGCTCCGCCTGGCGAAGATACGAGCTCATGGCCAGCCGGTTGAACACCACGGGTGCAGGCAGGTCGGGATCGGCCGGGTCGAAGACGTGCTCCTGCAAGCTGATCGCCGTGTAGTCGACGCCGCGCCGGTCGAGGGCCGCGAACAGCGGGACGAACCACTGCGGATGCTCGTAGTAGACGGCGAGGTCCGTCATCTCAGCGGCGGCGCCTGGCGTGGGTCGGCGTAGCCGGCCCGAGCAGCGGCTGGAAGGCGGCGTCGAACAGGGCCAGGTCCGGCTCGTGGCCGTGTTCGTCCAGGTGCTGGCCGTCGATCACGAAGAAGGGCGTGCCGTCCACCTTGCCGGTCTCCTCGGCGAACTTCGTGCGGCCGTTCAGGGCGTCGATGGACGCCTTGTCGCTGATGCAGGCGTCCAGCTGCTGGGCGCTCAGGCCGTTCTCCTTGGCGATTCGCACGAAGATCGGCTTGGGATCGGTGCTGGAGAAGATCTCCGGCTGGGCGCGGTAGACGTCCTCAACCACGTGGAAGTAGCGGTCCTGGCCGGCGCAGCGGGCCAGCAGGAAGCCGGCGGCGGCCACCTGCACCATGTCCTCGTTGCCCACCAGCATCTCGCGCAGCGCATAGCGCACCTTGCCCGTGTCGATGTACTTGGCCTTCAGGGCCGGAAACACCTGCGCGTCGAAGCGGGCGCAGTGCGGGCACGCCACCGAGGCGTACTCCACCAGGTTGATCTTGGCCTTGGGCGACCCGATCACATATTCGGAGCCCATGAACTTGGGCGGCATGGGCGGGGCGGGCGCCGAGGGTGCGGGCGACCCGGCGCGCGGCGCCGGCGCGGCGGCGCAGGAGAGGGCGGCGAGCAGGGCCGCAGCCAGGCCGAGCGGGAAGGCGACAGCGCGCATGGAGCATCCTCGAAACACCTGCACCGTCTAAGCGCGCACAGCCCCGGCGGTAAAGGGCGAGGGAGCGGGCTCGGGCGCCGCCGCCGCCGCCACTGCGCCAAACACGCGCTCGAAGCTGGCCCGGAGCGCCGCGTCGGCTTCGTCCATGGTCACGGGCAGGCCGAGGTCCACCAGGCTGGTGACGCCGTGCTCGCGCAGGCCGCAGGGGACGATGCCGGCGAAGTGCTCCAGGTCCGGCTCCACGTTCAGGCTGATCCCGTGGAAGGAGACCCAGCGCCGCAGCCGCACGCCGATGGCG